>JBDRFS010000057.1:0-53977 GCA_043818535.1 Candidatus Woesearchaeota archaeon | reverse complement strand
ATATATAAGAATTCGTTTACTATTTAGAAGTTGCACAAGAAATAGCAGTACTACTTAAAGTGACAACACTTTTTTAAGGCTTATCATAACCTTTTAATTTAGTTCCACAGGAAATAGAGGTCTCAGTCTCTATTTTGTAGTATAGTAATCTTTAAATAAGCTATAAAATTTAATAAATCCTAATATGTCTGAAAAGAGGTTGGAATCTTTCTTTGAAAATTATCTTAGTAAGGAACCTTTGTTTAGAGACAAGAAAATTTTGCAGAACCAGCATATCCCTGAAAACATTCCGCACAGGGAAGGTGAAATCAATAAGCTAGCAGGTATACTTGCTCCTACCTTGAGGTTGGATAAGCCGTCGAACATTTTCATATATGGTAAAACAGGCACAGGCAAGACACTTGTTGCAAAATATGTGACAGAAAACCTGATGAAGATAGCTGAAAAGAACAAGCTAGCAATAAAAGTTTTCTATCTCAACTGCAAACTTAAGAGGGTGTCAGATACTGAATATAGGATGGTTGCAGAGCTTACAAGAAGTTGTTTTGGTGAAGAAGTTCCTGCAACTGGACTTCCTACGGATGAGGTTTACAAGCTTTTTCTTAATGCGTTAAACAGAAAAAAAATACTTCTTATAATAATACTTGATGAGATAGACCAGCTTGTGCAGAAGTCAGGCAATGAAATCCTCTATAATCTTACAAGGCTCAACGCTGAGCTGGAAAACAGCGAAATCTCAATTTTGGGAATATCCAATAACATAACATTTACTGATAACCTTGATCCGAGAGTCAGAAGCTCATTATCAGAAGAGGAAATATTGTTTCCACCTTACAATGCTTTACAATTACAAAGTATACTTGAAGAAAGAGCTTCAAAATCTTTTAGAGAGGATGCTTTGGAATCTGGAGTCCTGGCAAAATGCGCTGCTTATGCAGCAAGGGAACACGGGGATGCAAGAAGGGCTTTGGAACTTTTGAGAGTAGCAGGGGAGATTACAGAGAGAAGGAATGAATCTAAAGTATCTATAGCAAATCTAGACCAGGCAGAGGAAAAAATAGAAAGGGACAGGATGGATGATCTTGTGATAAAACTCCCTAAGCAGTCACAACTTACTCTTTATTCCATATTCAGCCTGAAAGATAAAAGAGGCAAGGAGTCCTCTGTCTTTACAGGAGATGTTTATGATATTTATAAGGAATATTGCAACAAGTCGAAAGTGAGGCCTTTGACACAAAGAAGAATATCAGACATAATAGCAGAGTTGGACATGCAAGGCCTAATCAATGCTAAGGTAATAAGCCATGGAAGATATGGAAGAACAAGACAGATTTGTATAAATATTCCATCGTCAAATACCCCTAATGTAAAGAAAATACTTGGTGAGGCCCTAGGCATATGAGTGAGGAGCAAAAGAAGGAGCTTGTTAGCTCTCTAATGGAAAAGAATTATCTTATTACGCCAGGATTGCTTAGCCAAATCCCTCATGATTTTGATTATGGCTATTTCTTTGATGCAATTGCTCCGACAATAGAGCTGGCAGAAACAGCCAAGTCTATCCCAGAGGCATATTTTCTCGAACTTCTTAAAAAAAAAGATAGCCTGCCAGATAACTGTACTGTAAATATTATTGAAAGCTACAATGAGAACTCAATTAAACGTGAGATAAAGCATTTTGTTATGTACTTTAGGAAACGTTATGAAACAATGAGGAAAATTCTTGAGACAAGGTTAGAATTGCAAGGTGCAGTATCAATAGCAAGGCTTTCCAGCAAGACAGCAAGGGATAATGTAGCATTAATAGGGCTCATCTCAGAGAAAAACATCACAAAGAAAGGCAACACATTAGTCACAATGGAGGACATGACAGGTTCAATAAAGGTTGTCTTAAGAAAGGACAACAAGGAAATGGGGAAGGCCATAAATGAACTTGTCCTGGATGAGGTGGTGGGAATAACCGGTGTTGCTGATAATGGGATAGTATTTGCAAGAGAAATATATTTCCCTGACATACCTTACAGCAAGGAGCTTAAAAAATCCCCTGATGAGGTGCATGCCGCGTTTATTTCTGATTTCCATGTAGGTTCTAACATGTTCCTTCCTTCCCAGCTTGAGAGGTTCATATCCTGGATTAATGGGAATGTTGGTACTGATGAGCAGAAAAAGACAGCCCTTAAGGTCAAGTACATTTTTGTTGCAGGAGATCTAGTAGACGGTGTAGGAATATACCCGGAACAGGATAATGAGCTGGTGATAAAGGAAATAAAAGAACAGTACAAGGAGTGTGCAAGATACCTTTCAATGATAAGAAAAGACGTGAAGATAATAGTGTGTGGAGGCAATCACGATGCATTGAGGCTGGCTGAGCCGCAGCCCGTACTTGACATCAGGTTTGCAGCAGCAATATCTGAACTGCCTAATGTCACTGTTGTATCAAACCCTTCTTACGTCAACATACATGCTTCAGATGGCTTTCCAGGGTTTGACGTGCTTATGTACCATGGCTACAGCTTTGACTATTACGCTTCAAATGTGGATTCCATAAGGACAGCTGGAGGCTATGACAGGGTAGACCTCATAATGGAGCTCCTGCTGAGGAAAAGGCACCTCTGCCCCACGCACAGTTCCACGCTTTACATTCCTGACCAAGACCGAGATCCCTTGATAATAGAAAAGATTCCTGATTTTTTTGTCACAGGACACATCCACAGGTCAAAGGTAAGCAGTTACAAGAATGTAACAACAGTATGCTGCTCCTGCTGGCAGGCAAAGACAGCATTCCAGGAAAAGACAGGGCACAATCCAGAGCCTGCAAGGGTCCCAATAGTCAACCTGCAGACTAGGATGGTTAAGATATTCAAGTTTGGAGATTAAAGATGGCTGAACACAGCGAAGAAATGGAAAAGTACTTCTCAAAGATCAATGCAGAGGTGGAAGAAGCCTATGAGATAGCCAACAAGGCAAAGTCAAAAGGCTATGATGCTGATGACGAGGTCCAAGTACCATTGGCCAAGAATATGGCAGAACGTGTAGAGGGCCTTATCTCAACTGTTGCTCCTGAAATAATAGGCAAAGGTATTCCTGAGAGGATAGCTGAGCTTGAGAAACAGTATGGCTCCCAAGATTGGAGAGTTGCATTGAAGATAGCAGAAGAGGTTGCCGAGGAAAAGCTGTGCAAGTTTGAGGATAAGAAGAAAGCAATAGAAGTGGGGATAAGGGTTGGGTTTGCTTACGTGACTGTAGGCGTGGTAGCTTCTCCTATAGAAGGCTTGGTGGAATTGAGGCTTAACAAGAGGAAGGATAATGGCAAGGAATACTTCTGCCTGATGTACTCGGGCCCGATAAGGAGTGCCGGAGGAACAGGCGCAAGCGTTTCTGCGCTGATTGCTGATTACGTGAGAAAGAAGATGGGTTATGCAGAGTATGACGCAACTGAAAAGGAGATAAAGAGGGCAGTTACTGAGCTTGCGGATTATCATGAAAGGGTAACCAACCTGCAGTATTACCCTTCAAAGGAAGAGGTGGAGTTCCTTGTCAAGCATTTGCCTGTGCAAATCAATGGTGACCCCTCCGAGAAGTTTGACGTGAGCAACTACAAGGACTTGGACAGGATTGAGACTAACAGGATACGGAGCGGCTTCTGCCTGATGACAGCAGAATGCCTCTGCTTGAAGGCGCCTAAGCTCTGGAAGCAGCTTTCAAAGTGGGGCAAGGACTTTGGTCTAGGGCAGTGGGATTTCCTTAAGGATTTCGTTGACTTGCAGAAGAAAATCAAGGCAAAAGGCAAGGGGGCGGAGAAAAAAGGCACAGCTGAAAAGCTTACTCCGGATTTCACTTATATCAAGGACATTATTGGCGGCAGGCCTGTGCTCACTTACCCTATGAGGAACGGTGGCTTCAGGCTGAGGTATGGGAGGACTAGGACTTCAGGATTCTCTTCTGATGCAATACACCCTACATCCATGGTCATAATGGATGGCTATATGGCTATTGGCACGCAGATGAAGACAGAGAGGCCAGGAAAGGCCACCACGCTTACTATATGTGATGAAATGGATGGGCCTATTGTAAGGCTCAAGAACGGGAATGTGAGAAGAGTTGAGACTTTGGAGCAGGCAAGGGAAATAAACAAAGATGTTGAGGAAATACTTTACCTTGGAGACCTCCTGATAAACTACGGAGACTTTTTTGACCGGGCCCATAAGCTAGTTCCTGCAGGTTTTGTAGAGGAGTGGTGGGTGCTCTGCCTTAAGAAACATATGGAAAATGAAAAATCCCTTGCGAAAAAGACCGGAATAAGTGAAAAGAAGATTAAGCAGCTGCTTTCAGAGCCTTTCAAGACTTCTCTTAAGTTCAATGAGGCATTATCCTTGGCAAAGGCCACTTCCACGCCTCTCCACCCGAGGTATATCTATTACTGGAACTCGATAGGAACAGAGCAGTTTGAAAACCTTTACAAGACGATAGCTAATTCTGTGATAAGTGAAGGCAAAGTGGTTATTCCCGGTGTTGACCCTAAGGTGAAGAGGGCGCTTGAGCTTATTGGGATAGAGCACTCTGTAGCCTCAAATGAGTTCATAATAATTGAAAATGATGATGCGGATGCCTTTGCGTTCTCCCTTGCAAATGGCAAGAAGGAGCTGCCTAAATTCAGTAGCCCCCTAGAAGCAGTAAACAAGCTTTCTGGGATTGAGATAAAGGATAAGCTGGGCACTTTCATAGGTGGCAGGATGGGAAGGCCTGAAAAGGCTAAGATGAGGAAAATGACCGGAAGCCCCCAGGTGCTGTTCCCTGTAGGGAAGGAGGGTGGGAGGCTGAGAAGCTTCCAATGTGCGTTGGAAAGCAACAAGCGCGTAATCACCTCGCAGTTCCCGCTTTACTTCTGTGAAGACTGTGATCAGGAAAGCATATACAAGGTATGCATTAAATGCGGGGAAAGGGCAAGGGGGAGGTATTATTGCAGGCAGTGCAAGCTGGTTACGGCCTTAAAAGAATGTAAGAGGATAGGGAGGGAAGACAAGCCCCATGGCAAATGCCTCCCTTACAGGATGGGGGAGATAAACATAAGGGATTACTTTGACGATGCCCTTAAGAAGCTGGGAAGCTCAAGCTATCCTAAGCTCATAAAGGGAATAAGGGGGACATCAAATGAGGAGCATGTCCCGGAACATCTCCTCAAAGGCATCTTGAGGGCAAGGCACGATGTTTATGTTAACAAGGACGGCACAACCAGGTATGACATGACTGAAATGGCTTGCACCCACTTCAAGCCTTCAGAGATTGGGACACCCGTGAAGGAATTAAATAAGATGGGTTACACAAAGGACTGTTACGGCAAGCCGCTTGCTAGCGCAGGGCAGATAGTAGAGATCAGGGCACAGGACATAATATTGCCGGCATGCCCAGAAGCATTGGAAGAGGGTGCGGACAAGGCATTATTTAAGGTTTCTAAGTTTATTGACGATTTGCTTGAAAGGCTATATGGGCTTAATCCCTATTACAAGCTTGAAAGCTCAAAAGGCCTTGTGGGCCATCTTTGTGTGGCTATGTCCCCGCATACATCAGCAGGGATAGTTTGCAGGATCATAGGCTTCTCCAAGACGCAGGGCTTCCTGGCGCATCCGCTTTTGCATTCGATTATGCGTAGGGATTGTTTAACTTATGAAACCAGGCTTCCAATTTTTGATGGAACAAATTGGAAAATGTTCAAGATTGGGGAGCTTGTTGAACAACTTAATCCTAAAAAAATGGTAGATTCTTATGGAACCAAGGCCATAAAAGTAAAAGGCTTCAAAACACTCGGGCTTAATAAAAAAACAAAACAGCTTGAAGAGGTTGGCATAGTTGATTTTACAAAACACAAGAGTCGCAAAATTCTTAAATTAGCACTTGAAGGCGGGAGAAAAATACGTGTTACAGAGGACCATAAGTTTTGTGTTGTTGGAAAAGGCGAAGAATTTGTAGAGAAAAAAGCCTCCCAACTCAAAGTTAAGGATAAGCTTATAACTCCTACTACTATTAAAGTTAAGGAGAGGGATATTAAGGAATTAAATCTTTTTAAAATTTTTAAAGGAAGAAAAGACATTATGGTTAGGGGAGTTTCTAAACAAGTAGCTAAAGTAGTGGATAGTTTAGGGGGAAGGACTGAGACAAGGAGAAGAATTAAAATTTCTAAGTGTGATCTGGATAATTTTATCTTGAGAGATAGCTTCCCGATTGATTTTCTATATGGCCTTTCCTTTATAGCTGGACAGAAGATTTCTTTGGGCAAGGCAAAAATCGCAGCAAAAAGAGATAATGTTAACCTTAAGCCAGTAATAAAACTAAATAAAGATGTCCTTTGGGCATTGGGTTTTTATGTTGCTGAAGGTTACGCAAGGAAGAATACAAGCAAGAATGGCCTTTACCAGGTAGATTTTGCAGCAACAGAGGACGTTCTGAGGAAAAAAGTGATTGATATATTCTACAAAAACTTTGGTTTGAACCCAAGCTGGATTAGTAAGGAGCATATTGTCTTTTCAAGCAGGATACTGTATGAATTATTTGTTGACATCCTAGGTTGTGGAAGAAATGCCCATGAAAAGAGATTGCCCCCTATAATGTTTTCCCTCCCGATTGGAAAAGTAAAACACTTCCTTAGGGGTTATTATGATGGTGATGGCTCGGTGAGCAGCAGCGACATGAGGGTTGCTTGTGATTCAGTTAGTGATGAGCTTCTATCTGGGTTGGAGGTTTGCTTGGGGAGGTATGGGATTTACACTAAAAAGTATACTTATAAGAAAAAGCCAGGACCAAAAGTGCGTGAATTTTATGTTAGGAAAAAAATGCCCATTCCTGAATTTGAAATAACAAAACTCATTGTCCCCAGCACATATGTTAGTAAATTTTTCAAAGAAGTAGGTTTTGGATTAAAAAGGAAACAAAACATTTTGAAGCATCTCGTAGAAAATACACGCCCAAATGGAATGAGGATCAGGCATGATAAGAAGTTTGCATTCCCGGAGGTTATTGCAATTACTCCAGATGGAGAAGACGAAACATATTGCCTTAACGTTGAAGGCCATATAATCTTCCCAAATAATATGCTTACTTTTCAGTGCGACGGCGATGAGGCGGCTGTAATGCTCTTAATGGACCATTTGTTAAATTTTTCAAAGAAGTTCCTTCCAAACACAAGGGGAGCCACCCAGGATGCCCCGCTGGTGTTAACATCAAAGCTGATTCCCTCAGAAGTTGACGACATGGTGTTCAACATGGATGTTGCATGGCAGTATCCCTTGGAGTTCTATGAGGCTGCAGAACAATACAAGCAGCCGTGGGATATAAAGATAAGCCAGCTTGGAAATTACCTTGGCACAGAGAAACAGTACGAGGGCATGGGGTTTACCCACAACACTTCAGATATAAATGGGGGGGTTAGGTGCAGTTCATACAAGATTGTCCCGTCAATGCAGGAGAAGGTACTGGGGCAGATGAGGATAGGGGAGAAGATAAGGGCTGTTGATGTGGATGATGTTGCAAGGCTAGTCATAGAAAGGCACTTCATGAGGGACATAAAAGGCAATTTAAGGAAGTTCTCAATGCAGTCATTCCGCTGTGTTGGCTGCAACGAGATATACAGGAGGCCTCCATTGTCAGGCAAGTGCACTAAATGCGGAGGAAAATTAATATTCACAATAGCTGAGGGATCTATCAAGAAGTATCTGGTCCCGGCAATTGACCTAGCAAAGAAATACAATCTCCCTGCTTACTTGCAGCAGAGTTTGGAACTTACAAAAAGTAGGATTGATTCTGTATTTGGTGTGGATGAGGAAAGGCAGGAAGGCTTGAATAAGTGGTTTTGATATAATTTTTTGTTGGCAGCACGTTTTGCTTCTTTTGTTGTTGTTTATGGGGTTGTTGAGTTTTGTTGTCTCAACCTTATGTAAAATTATGGCCCTTCTCGTGCAGTGAAGGGAGTGTAGCAACCGCTGGCTCCGAAGGCGCCTTTAGGGCAGGTGGTATGCGGGTGGGTTGGCTGTCACAAACTGCCTTACCTTAACAAAATTCCCAAATCAAGAATCGCAGCTGCTAAAAATTAAAAAAGTGGTTCTAAAGAAGCTTCATAAGCTGCATAGCAAGCCTATCTGGGTCATGCCTTATTAACCTGGGCCCTGCTACTAAATTCTCAAATACAAATGTTTTATTCCAATATTTGAGAGTTTCATAGTCAATCTTTACAGGGAAATCTTTCTCCTTCTCGTATTCTTTCAGGATAGCCAGATCAAGCTCTGCATTATTCACCAGTACGTAATCAATAGAATCATTACCTATGTATTTTTCAGCCTCCCTCAGGAAATCTGAAACCGTGAATCCATTCGTCTCCCCATGCTTTGTCATGAGGTTGCATACGTAAACTTTCTTTGCTTTGCTTTTCATAACAGCTTCTTTCATCCCATCCACGAGAAAGTTGCATACTACGCTGCTGTAAAGGTCTCCCGGTCCTATTACAATGAGGTCAGCAGACTTTATGGCCTCTAATGCATCATTGTTTGCTTCTGCTTTCTTGTTGAGGAACAGCCTCTTTATGCTTAAGTTCCCATCATGCTTTGGGATATCAATATTTGTCTCCCCAAAGACAATCTGCCCATCTTCAAGCTCTGCACAGAGCCTCCGGTCATTAAGAGTAACAGGTATTACCTTTCCCCTTATTGAGAGAAGCCTGCACGCTTCCTTTATGGCTTTGTCATCGCTTCCAGTTATATCCGTCAGTGCTGTAATTAGTAAATTCCCAAAACTGTGGCCCTTTAAGCCCCCATTAGAAAACCTATGCTGGAATAATTCTTTCATAAGTTCTGTTGATTCTGAAAGCGCAACAATGCACCTCCTTATGTCTCCGGGAGGTAGGACACCGTGCTCATCCCTCAGTCTTCCGGTACTTCCCCCATCATCAGTCATGCTAACTACCGCACTTAGCTCAACATCATATTTTTTTAGGCCCTTGAGCACTGTGTAAGTCCCAGTGCCTCCCCCGATTACGACTATTTTTTTCATTTTTTTATTTGGGTTGATACCCCGCAGCTTGCTGCGGTTATTCCCTTTTACTAATATTGAAGTTTACTTTACTGTCACGCTCTTTGCAAGTCCCTTGCAGTAATCAATCTCACATCCTAGTTTTATCCCTAAATGATAAGTCAGCAGCTGTGCTGGAATCATGTTAATCAATGGGGAAATGATGCCTGCTTCTGGGACTGTTATAAAATAATCAAATATTTCATGCCTTTCTGGACCTATGCCTACCATAAATCCGCCTCTTGCTTTGACTTCAGCAGCATTGCTTAGCATATCTTTTTTTTGCTTGTCATTTGAGAAAAAGACTATGCAAGGGGTGCCTTCTTCTATAAGCGCGAGGGTATGATGCTTTAGCTCTCCTCCAGCAAGCCCTTCAGCATGGAGGCAGGTGACTTCTTTTATCTTTAATGCTGCTTCTAATGCAACTGGAAAATTAGACCCTCTCCCAATACAAAATATGTCTTTTTTGCAGATGATTTCAGCAAGTTCCCTGGTTTCTTGATCTGTTCTTTTGCCCAGCATGGCTTTTATTTTTCTTGCAGTATCCTCAAGCAGTTTTTTCCCTTCTTCAAATTTTCCCTTGCAGGCAAAAGCAATAAGTGCCATTAATATTCCTTGGCTTGTAAATGCTTTTGTTGATGCAACAGCTATTTCTGGACCAGCATATAAGGGCAAAGCAATATCAGAAATCCTGTAAAGGCTTGAGCCCTGGACATTTACTAATGAAATAATTGTTGCTCCTTTATTTTTTGCCAGCTTAATCGGTCCTAAGACATCAGCTGTTTCTCCGCTTTGGGAAACTGCAATTACTAAACTCTCTTTATCTATGAACTTAAGCATAGAATCAAATTCAGAACCAAGGATAACATCTGCTTTTTTATCAGCAATTTCTCTAAGAAAGTATGATCCAATCAATGAAGCATTGTATGCCGTGCCGCAGGCAACAACGGTTATGCTCTTGCTTTTGTTTATTGCCTCTGCTGCCTTTAGCAGTAGCTTTCTATCTTGATTAAGAGTTCTTCTTAAGCTTTCCCCTTGCTCCATAATCTCTTTAATAAAAAAATAAGGATATTTGCCTTTCTCTGCTTGCGTTATATCCAGATTGACCTTGCTGCTTTCCTTTTTTAGTTGTTCACCAGATTTTATCTCAAAAAAATTCAATTCTTTCCCAGCAACAGCCATCTCCCCATCATCTAAAAATACAACCTGGTTTGTATGTTCAAGGAATGCGGGGACATCCGATGCCATAAACCAAGACTTGCCTTTAATCCCAACAACCAACGGGCTTCCGTTTCTTGCACCAATCATTGTATCAGAGCCTTCTTCGATAATTACAACAGCATAATTCCCTTCTAGCTGCCTTAATGCAAGCATTGCTGCTTCTAAAAAATTATTGGGTCCTCTATACTCCTCAATAAGGTGAGGAATAACCTCAGAATCTGTTTCAGATTTAAAAATGTGGCCTTTTTTTTCTAACTCTTTCTTCAATTCCTGATAATTCTCTATTATTCCATTGTGCACAACTGCTATTTTTCCCTTGCAGCCTGTATGGGGATGGGAATTGGCTTCTGTCACTTTGCCATGGGTTCCCCAGCGAGTATGTGCAACTGCAATTTTTGATTCTGGAATTTTTTCTGAAAATTTGCTTATTTTGCCTACTTTTTTTAAAACCTCAATTTTGTCATTCTTTATCGCAACTCCCCATGAATCATACCCTCTGTACTCAAGCCTCTTAAGGCCATTGATGATTATTGGGCTAGCATTTTCACTTCCCTTATACCCAATTATACCACACATTATGCCTCCCCTCCTAAAGATCCCAACATTGATTTTGTTATTGAACCTATATCTCTTGTTATTAGATCTGCTTCCATAAGCTCTTTTTTCTTGTGGGAAGTGGTTACTGCAATAACTTTCATGCCCGCTGCCTTTGCGGCCTTTACCCCATTTATGCTGTCTTCAACTACCACGCACTCTTTAGGATCCACTTTGAGCTTTTTTGCAGCCTTCAAAAATGCCTCAGGATGCGGCTTGCTGTTTCTTACATCGCAGCCGGTGACTATAATCTCAAAATGGTGCCTTATCTTACATAACTTAAGTACTGCCTCGGCATTCTTCCTTGTGCTGGAAGTAGCTACAGTTACTTTGTGGCCCTTGATTCTATTCATAAACCTTTCAAACCCTGAAAAGGCCTTTATCTTGTGCAGCATGGAGTCAAAAATCTCATCTTTCCTCTTTGTAAAGTATTCGTAAGATACATTGGGCGCATATTTCCTTATAAGGTACTTTATGTTTGCTTCTGCGGTCTTGCCCCTGATGGTATCCCAATCTTCTTTCTTCAGCCTATAACCAAACTCTTTTCCGAGAAGCCTGTGTACTTCCTCCCTAATCGGCTCACTATCGACTATTACCCCATCCATGTCGAGTATCACTGCCTTTAACATAACTGTTTTTACACAAAGCTTATATATAACCTTTACTAAAATAATTTTAGGAATATTAAAATATTTTTTTTAATATGGATGTCGTAAGAAATTTGAATGGGAAGCTTGAACATATAGCCACAAGTGAGGCTTCAGCATCCCAGCTTAAGTCCCTTGGTTCAGCCCTGGCAATGAGAATAATCAGGACACTCTCTTCTGGTGAGAATTATCCTCTTGCAATTGCCAAGAAGCTTAAGGTTAACGAGCAGAAAGTCTACTACCACATAAGGAAGCTTGAACAGGCCTCAATAATCAAGAAAGTGAGGGAGGAAACCAGGAATGGCATTGTGATCAACATATATGCGCTTTCAAAGCCTTCTTTCTTTGTGAGATTCAAGGACTTCAGGGAATCTTTCAGGCTTCCAGATATGAAAGAAAGCTATGCGGCACTGCTTGAGCCATTCATAGAGAATGGGAAGTTTAATGCGCTTATTGTTGTTAGCAGCCCTGAACCTCATGGCCCCAAAAAAGTTAGGGGGAGGGATGGTTATTTGGCAATTGACCTTGCTCTTTTCCTTGGCATGTTCCTTAACGAAACACCAAAGATAACAGTAAAGATGGATGTTGACATGAGATCAGAGGACTTAACAAAGAACCTGATTATTGTTGGGGGTCCTAGAGTTAATAGGATAACAAACCAGTTGAATGATAGCCTTCCGATATATTTTGATGAGGAGAAGAACTGGGCACTCAGATCAAAAAAATCTAAGAAGACTTATCATGCGGATGAGTGCGGGATGATTGCAAAGATAAGAAACCCTCTTAACAAAAACGCTTCTATTCTGGTTATAGGCGGCAAGAGGTTTAAGGGGACAAAGGCTGCTGTGATAGCACTTATAAAATATACGGAAGAAGTTTCTGCTTCCCGGTCGGGAAAGATAGCAAGGGTTGTTGAAGGATACGACGCCGATTCTGATGGGATAATGGATTCTGTAGAATTTAGGGAATAATCAAAGAATAGATCTTATCTTCTCTATGTATTCCGCAACTTTCTCCCCTTTTTCTGTTAAGACTATGGTCTTTATCCTTCCTTGCTTCTCGAATGTTATAAGCTTTGACTTTTCCATGTCTTGAAGGATCTTGACGGCATGCGAATAGGTGCAGTCTGCTTCTTTTGCAAGAACGCTGCCATACTTGTGCTTTTGGTGCTTTCTTAGCGAGATGAGAATTAGTGCGGGTTTTTTCCTAAAAAAAACCTCGAAGATGTCTTTGGTTTTTTTTTGCATTTGTATATCCCCCAATTGTTATGTTATGATATATATTTTACTTCTTATATATAAACTTTTCTCATTGAGACGCTTTGAAACCCCTACATTAAACTGGAAATATCAATCGGTTTTTAAAGCTTTCTTAATTCTGGTTTAGTGAAGAAGAGTGAAAATTACATCAAAGGCTCTCTTAATATCCTTTTCGCTGACTATGATTATGTGTTCTTGGTGGCAAATCATGGAGTCTATTATGCTTATGTCATTGGCGGCAAGCTCATTAGAGAGAAGGGCAAAGACTCCTGGAACCGTGGTTATGTCAGAACTGTAGGTAATATTTAGCTCGCCGATGTTCTTTTCTTTTCCTACGATTTCCTGTGTTGTAAAAATACTTTCTACAGGCTTTAAGTTTTTTTCATCTATAATTATCTTGATGTTAGCTGCGACTTCAAATACTCTTAGTGTCTCTCCGGATTGGGGATCTATCTTGGTGTAAAGTTCAGCGAGTTTCTTTCTTGTGTTTGCTGTTTTGGTTAGCAGGATAGAAGCGAGTTTTGTTTTTGTTGAAAGCCTTGACTTTTTTAGGAGGCTGTATTTCTTCGCAAGGTTCTCCTTTTCTTCAGCTTTTCCTTCATATCTCCTGATTGCGCTTACTACTGCGTTTAATGAGCCGTTTATCTTAAGTTCTTTTATGATTTTCTTTGCAAGCGCCCTGCTGTTTACTATTCCGTCTAGCAGGTTCTTTTTTACTGCTATGTTGTTGTCTATGTAGCGCCATGTTTCTTTGTTTATATTTTTCATATATTCCTTAAATGTTTCAAACTTTATATAATTTACTATTTTTTGTCATATCCTATATTAAGATGTTGTTGTATCCTTTTTTCAGCGTCTTTAGGCGCAGGAGGAAGAAAATGATATGTGATAAAAGAATAAAAACAATTTGCAAGAGACTAGATGATATTATTCAAAAAAAACTTCTCGATGGGCCAGGGAATCCATTACTTATAGATCAGATTGAAAAAATGATTAAGAAATATAATGGAACAAGTGTTTTTAGAGCGGGAAGGGGGCAGACTATGTTTGGGAAGTGTTACAAGCTGAAACAGGACTTGTTTTTTAGCCTCGGGAGAGCATATGCTCACAATGGAGACTTAGATAAATCTATAGAAATATATGAAGAAATATATGAACCATATGAGTGGCCTAACACAACCCCAGACGATTATGAAGAAGAATTAACAAAAGTATACAAAGTTAATCTGAATGACCCTCAAGCTTTATATGATTTTGCTACTGCAATTATAAGTAGAGGATTTTTTAAGTTTATAACATTTGAGGAATTTTTTATTCCTACAGAAAATATTGATACAAAGATTTTTTGTTTGAAGCGTACTCTTAACATAGAACCAGATAATGCTAAGTACAAGAAAATGTTTTATTATTCTTTAGGGGCAGGAATACAGAAACAAATAAACGGTATTCCTATGAGAGATTGGCTAAATTGTAAGATTAAATGAATAAAACAAATAAGGGGGAAGAAAATGGAAATTCAAAAAGTTATTGAACAAGACACAAAATCTTTTTATGGTAAGGATATTCCTGTTGCTCTTGAGGTTTGCTTGAGCAAAGGTTATAGATCTATGTTTATGCCTGAACTTATTGATGTAAGAATAGATAAGGATAAAAGTCATGAAGTCTGGCGGAATAGATATACTACAGTTTCTGCTATAGTTACTGGCTTTGGTAAGGATGGAAAAAAGAAAGTTGTTTATGCTCATTGTGATAATTTTCTTTGTAATCCTGAGAATATAAGAGAAGCTATTAACCATCCTGACTTTAGAAAGAATAATCGTGGTGCAGTTTTTCCTAAAGAGGAATTTTACAGGCTTGTTAGAATGGAAGATAACAAGAGTGTTTTTGTTGTTGATTATGATAAACTAAGAAAATTTGATAATGGTGAGATATATGTTAGGGATGCTTTGCGGCATCCTATGGTTATTCCTTTCATTGGCGGGGAAGAAAGGGCAAGGCAATATCTTGAGAAGCATGAGGAAGTCTGTGGTAAAAAGATTGGTGTTAGGCATACTGGTGATTTTAGGGATGAGCCTATAGGGCGTCTTGCGTTCCTAGACTACTTTTACTACTACAACCACACCCATCTTTACTATAATTACTCAAATATTGGCTGCTACAACTACGCCAATCTTCTTGGCCATTATCCTCTTAATTATGGTGGCTGTTTCATTGGACTTAACGTTCCTAAAAAGGAATTAAAACAAACTTAAGGAGGAAAAAGCATTTAAATATAGCACATACTATAACTAAAGAGGAAAAATGCTAGACATAAACCTAATCCGGGAAAAGCCAGAAGAAGTGAGGAAAAACCTTGAAAGAAGGAAGGATGCTGAAATAATTGCACTTCTAGATGAAACAATAAAGCTTGACGAGAAATGGAAAAAGCTCAAGCTAGAAGCAGACAACCTTCGCTCAGAAAGGAACAAGGCAAATTTAGAAATTAACAAAGCAAAAAAAGAAGGGAAAAAGGCAGAAGTATTCATTAAAAAAGCCAAGCAACTCCCAATAAAGCTAAAAGAAGCAGAAGATCAGGAAACAGAGCTTAAAGAAAAGCTTGATAACAACCTAATGCGGCTTCCAAACATGCTCCACGAATCAGTCCCCTATGGTGAAAGTGATGAAGAAAATGTTGAAATAAGGAACTGGGGGAAGATAAGGGATTTTGACTTCGAACTAAAGAGCCACGTGGAAATCGTAGAAGCCTTAGGCTCAGACTTTGAGAGGAGTGTTAAGATTTCCGGAGCAGGATTTTATATCCTAAAGGGTCAGTTAGCATTATTATCCCAGGCATTGATGAGGTTTGCGATTGACTTCCTGACAAAGAGGGGGTACGACTTGGTGGAAGTTCCCCTAATGATCAGGAAAAAGCCCTATGAGGGCGTCACAGATTTAGCAGACTTTGAGGATGTTATGTACAAGATTGAGAATGATGATGAATATTTGATAGCAACCTCAGAGCACCCTATGGCTGCAATGTATATGAATGAAACCATGGAAAGACTCCCTGTTAAGCTGGCCGGATTCAGCCCGTGCTTCAGGAAGGAAATAGGCAGCAGGGGCATTGACACTAAAGGATTGTTTAGGAGGCACCAGTTCTACAAAATTGAGCAGTTCATTTTTTGCAAGCCAGAAGATTCCTGGAGATTTCATGAGGAATTGATCAAAAATGCAGAAGAGCTTTTCCAGATGCTTGAAATACCTTACAGGGTTGTCAACATCTGTACAGGGGATATTGGGATAGTGGCTGCAAAAAAGTATGATATCGAAGCATGGCTTCCAAGGCAGAAGAAGTATGGAGAGATGGGTAGCTGCAGTAATTGTACAGACTATCAGGCAAGGAGGCTTAACATAAAGGCAGGCAAGGAAGGCGGAGAAAAGGAGGTTCTGCACACCTTGAATGCAACTGCGCTTGCTGTTGGCAGGGCTATAGTTGCAATTCTTGAAAACTTTCAGCAGAAGGATGGCAGTGTTAATGTTCCCAAAGTGCTGATCCCTTACATGAATAGTGTTGAGGTTCTTAAGTAGTTAGAAGCTGGATTGTTTTCTTTTGCTGCTGTTTATGGATTTTTGATTTTTTTTGCAGAATGCCTCCAATTATTCTGGACTAAGCGCCTAAACCTTGCAGCTAAGCCTTCTAACGGAAAATCATCTCTTGCTTACAAATTATGTTGCAAATAACAAATAATATGTTATGGGTAACAGAAAAGTATAAAAAGCCGGCTACCTTCCAAATTTATATGACTACACTGGAAGAACACAGGAAAATAGTCAAAGAATTAGAAGAAGACATAAATGAAAAAATAAGGGCTGGCCTGCTTTGCTCTAGACAGAAAATTATAGGCTTTGCAACATCAGAAGCAGCAGCAAACATGTTTGCTTTTTTTCTCCACAAGATAAATTTAATTTCTCCAGGAGCGCATATTAACCATAGGCATTTTGCCTCTATTCAAATAGCCCTAAAACAATATGCTTTTGATTTCCCTAAAAAGAAAAAGATATTAAATCTCCTTACTAAGCAGGAAGAATTAAGGGAAAAACTTTGCTATGGTAAAGACAAAGAAGCAAAGATATCAGAAGATGCAGTTGCCAATTTTTACAAACTTAAAAAATGTATCTTGGATGAATTGGGGGAAAAATATGATAAATAAGAATGAAATAATTGCCTACACTTATGACTTTTTATCATTCTTATTTGAAACCCTGGAACTTAAAATAAGTAAAGTGCTTCTTTTTGGCTCTGTGGTCAGAGGAGATTCTGACGGAAAAAGTGATATAGACTTGTTTATTGAGCCAAAAAACCCCTCTGAATCAAAAGTCCTTGAATCTCAAATAAGGAAAACGTTGGCAAGATTCGAAATTAAGGCTGAACACGACTGGGCATTGAAATTTAAACCTTTGCCAATTAGATTTTTTGTTGGTGATCTTAAAAGTGACACTTGGAAGGAATTAAGAGAAGAAATTATAAGTCATGGTCTAGTTCTTTTTGACAGATTTAGGGAGTATCCGGCAAGTATAGGCCATTATTCCTTAGTAACTTATAGTCTTGCTGGAAAAACCAACAGGGCCAAAATGGACTTTTTAAGGAGATTATTTGGCTACAGAATTAGACGCCAGAAAAAGGATTATGCCTATGGCGGGATGTTGGAGAAAATCCAAGGAATAAAACTTGC
Organism: Candidatus Woesearchaeota archaeon; assembly: GCA_043818535.1. Taxonomy (GTDB): domain Archaea; phylum Nanobdellota; class Nanobdellia; order SCGC-AAA011-G17; family GW2011-AR17; genus JBDRFS01. The sequence goes on along the minus strand of JBDRFS010000057.1, from coordinate 36,493 downwards.
TCCTAATGCAGTACTTGTTAAAAATGAAGAGCTTCAGGATTTGAGAAAATTATTGAACAAATATAAAATTAAAGCAGAAATAAGGGAAATATGGTTAAGATGTTGATATGTTAGATATAACACATCCTATTTTTTTGTAACAAGCGTAATTTGTAAACTCTTTTGTTTTTTTTGGATTTTGCGGTCTATAGTCCAGATATTTTTTCCGCCGTTTATTCCATGATTTTCTTTGGAAGCCAGCATTGCATCTTATGTGCCAGTAGATCGCAATGCTTTCTTCTGCAGCAAGAGGGGCGTTGCAGGCTTCCTAAAAGAATCCGTAAAGTTTATAAGAAACATAAAATCCTCTTTATCCTATGGATGCAATACAAGGTTTCAACATACTTACGGATAAGCTTGCAGGAATGGCAGGAGATTACGGCTTCATATTTGAGCACAAGCTTTTCTCTTTCTTCGCAATAATAATCGTTACTCTCATATTCTCAAAAGTCCTTGAATTGATAATAGAAAAAATAGTGCAAAAACTAGCTGGAAAGACCAAGACAGACATTGATGACAGGATAATAGCAAAGACAAAAGGTCCTGTTTATTATCTCTTCCTAACAATAGGATTTTACATAGCATTCATCCCATTGGGATTCCCAGAGGCGGTCATGGGCTACTTGCAAAAGATTGCCGGGAGCATAGCAATAATCCTCATAACGCTGATAGTCATAAGAGTTGCGGACATCCTTATAAACTCCTGGGGGAGCGTATGGGCAAGCAAGACAGAATCAACATTAGATGACGAGCTTTTGCCAATCTTCCACAAGTTCTCAAAGATAGTCTTTTCAATCTTTGGAGTGCTAGCCATCTTCAGTGCCTGGGGGATTAACATTACCGGCCTTTTGGCAGGCGTAGGCATAGCAGGAATTGCCATAGGATTTGCAGTGAAGGACAGCCTGGCAAACATATTTGGGGGCATTTCCTTAATCCTTGACAAGGCTTTCAAAGTTGGGGACAAGATAAAAGTGGAATCCGGGGAAACTGGAGTAGTAGAGGATGTCGGCCTTAGAAGCACCAGGCTAAAGACATACGACAACGAAATCATACTTATTCCAAACGGGCAGTTGGCGAACTCTAAGATACAGAATTTTGTCTTGCCTGATCCGAAGGTTAGGATAAAAGTCAACTTTGGCGTGGAATATGGCTCTAATCCGGACAGGGTAAAGAAGGTTGTGCTTAAGGCAGCCAGTGGAATAAAGAAAGTAATGAAGTCCCCGGAGCCCTTAGTGGAATTCCTGGAAATGGGAGATTCTTCATTAAAGTTCGTCTGCAAGCTTTGGGTGGATGACTACAGGGATGGCTACCAGGTGCAGCTTGAAGCAACTGACAAGATATACAAGGCATTAAACAAGGCTAAGATAGGGATACCTTTCCCAACGCATACAGTCCACATAAAGAAGTGAAAAATATTTAAACAGCAAGCCCTTATTATTTCTTATGCTTATGGCTTTAATTGCCTTGGGTCTTGGAGTAATACTGCTGGTAATGGCGGTCAAGAACTTCAAGCACCACATGGTAAGGAAGGGATTCAAGTATGTTCTAGTTATTGTATTGTTTATAGTTGGGCTCTTTGCCCTCAATCTTTATGTTGATGTGGGCGACCTTCTTGACACGGGCAAGGGCCTTACAGATATGACCGGAGCAGCTGTGAAGGATGCTTTTGAGGAAAGCTTCAGTACAAATGCTATAGGTGATGTGGCCGAGAAGGTAGAAGATCTTGCTGGGAGTTAACCAGAAAACTTTATAAATGAGGGGATTATAGATTTATAGTATAACTCATTAAAGGGGGGAACTTATATGCCAGAAGAAGAGAAGAAATATTCAAGGCAGCTTATAGGTAAGGTAGTTGTCACAAAGTCAGGAAAGAAGCTAGGCGAGGTAGGAAATCTCGCTTTTGAAGTAAGAACTGGTGAGCTGATAAATGTCGTGCTTAAGGGAATGACTTCTTATGTTGATAACCTTGACCTTGAGAAGGACAAGACCGGCCAGCTTTTGGTGCCCTATAGCGCTGTGATTGCTGTTGGGGACTTTGTAGTAGTGGCTGAAGAAGACATTGTTTGATTTTTTTTATTAGCAGCACGTTTTGCTTCTTTTGTTTTCTGTTTATGGGATTATTAAATTTTTTGAGGTAATTGGTGGCAAGCTAAAAAAGGACATTAAGCTTTGGACACCACATTTTTCAAATGATATCTATATGGCGCAGGCTGAAAGGTCTGAGAGGGCGGCCTCGCTCAACTACAATGGTGAGCAATTCCATATTTATTGCATACTTTAGCATGAACAGTAATGGCCTTTCCCACGCAGTGAAGGGGGCGTAGCGACCGCCAGCGGCGGAGCCGCTCAAGGGTTGGTTGGAACAAAGTGACCTCTCACGGCCTAAAGGCACGGTGCCTCAGTATAGCCGTTGAGTTATGCGCTCCCCCACTTTTAAGTGAGATCATCCGCATCTAAGGCGCGGTCATCCTAATGACCTGTTGATTCAGGTCGCACCCACCCATCACAAAGCATTGCGGTGCAATGAGCATCTTTCCATAGCCTCCTGCCCCAAAAAAGGAACACGGTTCCACAAGGAGCAAAAGCCTTAGCTTTGGACCATGATTGCTATCCTGCCTGCATCAATATTGTAAGCACTACCCACGCTTTTGAGTTACAATATCTCACTACTCTTGATTAAAAAGAAAAAGACTTTATAAGTGCTGCGCGCACACATGTCAAGTGGTGTCAAGTAGCTAATTTTCGGAGTATTGAGCCATTCTTCCAAGAAGAAACAGTTCGGGTTTCTGGCTGAGCCTCACTCTAAAGAGGTAAGAAAAACAGGCAACATTGTGCCGCTTTGCGGCAGAGGCCTTTCATCGCCGAGCTGAAGCAGCGGTCTCTTCGGCCTGAACTTATAATTTTAAAAGAGCCAGAAATAGAGTTTTCGCAATACAAACCAGCTGCTAACCAGAAGGAACTTACAACAGTAAGCTTTTAATATCTGATGCCTTATAACATAAACTATCTGCAATGAAATTTACTACAACTAAAGACATAAAGGTATCAAAAAGGGTTGTTGACCAGGTAATTGGCCAGGAGGAAGCTGTCAACATAATCAAGAAGGCCGCCAGGCAGAGAAGAAACGTCCTCCTCATAGGAGACCCTGGAACTGGCAAGAGCATGCTTGGGCTGGGATTGGCTGAATTATTGCCAAATGAGAGGCTCCTAGATGTTCTGGCTTTTCCTAACCTTGCGGACGACAATATTCCGCTTGTAAGGACAATGCCCCGTGGACAAGGCTTGGAAATTGTCACAAGGGCCAAGCTGCAGGCTGTTGGCTCTTTAAGGAACATCAACATCCTTATGCTCATACTCGTGGTCATAGCCACTTTGCTCCCTTATTATTTCTATTCCAGAAAGATATTCCCTTTTGACAGCCCAATTGTGTATGCTGCCTCCATGATTACAAGCGTGGTATTTGTTCTTGGCTTTATGCTATTCATAAACATCAACAGGAGGACTAACCAATCTTCAAATGCTAAAGTGCCAAAACTTTTGATAGATAATTCAAAGGTGAAGAAAGCCCCTTTTATAGATGCTACCGGGGCGCATGCTGGGAGCCTTCTAGGGGATGTACTTCATGATCCACTGCAGTCTGGCGGTCTAGGAACTCCGGCTTACCTGCGCCTTATCCCTGGCATGATTCACAGGGCAAATGGTGGCGTACTTTTCATAGATGAGGTGGCAACATTAAACCCGCATTCCCAGCAAGAGCTGTTGTCTGTAATGCAAGAGAAGAAGTATCCTATTACAGGGCAGTCTGAGCGCTCTTCCGGAGCCATGACAAGGTCTGAGCCTGTTCCTGCAGCCTTTATCATGGTAGCGGCAGGTAACTTGGAAACAATACAGAAAATGCACCCTGCATTACGTTCAAGGATAAGGGGCTATGGTTATGAGATATACATGAACACCCTTATGGACAACACTCTTGAGAACAGGGATAAGCTAGCCATATTCGTTGCTCAGGAAGTAACTAAGGACGGAAAGATCCCCCATTTTGACCGGGATGCTGTAGATGCAATAATAGAGTATGCAAGAAAAATGGCTTCAACAAAGGGCAAGCTTACTGTCAGGCTGAGGGAGCTAGGGGGATTGGTGAGGGCGGCCGGTGACTTAGCATTAGAAGATGGCAAGAAGATTGTCACTAAGGAACACGTGTTTAAGGCAAAGAAGCTGGCTAGGCCATTAGAACAGCAGCTGGCTGACCGCTACATAGAAAACAAGAAGAAATATGAGGTAATAGTGACGACCGGCAACATGGTGGGCAGGGTTAATGGGCTGGCAGTTATAGGGGGCGGCTCAGCATATTCAGGCATAGTCCTTCCAATAGAGTCTGAGGTTACGCCTGGAGGCAAGAAGACTGAGTTCATAGCCACTGGAAAGCTGGGACAAATAGCAAAAGAGGCCATAAAGAACGTTTCTGCAATTATCCTCAAATACTTTGGAGAAGATTTGAGAGAGAAGTATGACATATTCACCCAATTCATACAGACCTATGAGGGCGTGGAGGGGGACTCAGCTTCAATAGCTGTTGCAACATCAATCATCTCGGCATTGAAGAACATCCCTGTCAGGCAGGATACTGCAATGACTGGGTCATTGTCCGTCAGGGGGGGGGTTCTTGCTGTTGGAGGAGTTACTGCAAAGGTTGAGGCAGCAATAGATGCTGGCATAAAAAGAGTAATAATCCCCCGGGCAAACGAGGGTGACTTGGTCATAAGCAAGGAGAAGCTGAAAGGCATTAAGATAATACCTGTATCCACAATAAAGGAAGTTCTTGGGCAGGCTCTTGTGTGGAAAGGCAAGATGCATATTCTGAGGAAGATCAAGTAAGCTTTTTTTTGGCAGCCGGGCTGTTTCTTTTGTTTTGTATTTTTTGAGTTATGCCCAATAAAACCACCTTATGTGCTACTCACTGGTAGCAACGCCACCAAAAGCTTTATATAGGTTTCAGGGCTTCATGTTTGTAAGTTTTATGGTGATAAAATGAAGATCCTGACAATAGACATAAACAGCACATGCAATCTTGAATGCGCATTTTGCTATCAGCAGAATGATGCAGAGCTTTCAGCAGAAAAGATTATGGATATTGTCAAGTCTAATCCTAATTTTGATACTGTTGAGATTGGCGGCGGGGAGCCTTTCATGCACAGGCAGATTCTGGATGTTTTGTTGCAAATAGCAGGTAATGGCAGGGATGTTAATGTTTCCACAAATGCGGTGTTTATTCCTGAAGGCTTGCTTGGCTTGGAATCAAGAGTAAAAGATAAAATAACCTTGCAGGTTTCACTTCCGGCAGCCAGCTCTGAACTTTATGAACATATTACCAAAAGGCCTTTTTTTACTAAAGTGGTTAAGAATATAGAGAGAATGAAAAAAGAATATAATGTGATTCTAACATCTTCAATATATGGGGATAATTTTGACAATGTTCCGGAAATCCTTGGCTTGTCTTACAGCTTAAGCCTGCCTGTCCGTGTCAATCTTGTTTTTCCAGTGGGCTGCGGCAAAGATGTGGAGCTTTTAAGTGAAGGGAAGGTTGATAATTTAAGGGGCCTGCTATTGGCTGAAAGCCTGCAGCACAAGGGAATGATACAGTCACCTTTGATACGCCCAAATAACTGTTATGCCTTGGAGCAGGCTTATGGCATTAGGAAGGCCAAAAAGTGCCTTGCTGATTTTGGACTGAAAAAGTATATAAACCCTAAGGGTGAAGCAAGCAAATGCGAATTTTTAGGAGGAGAAAATGATAACTGTCAATAAAGAGAAAGGGCTTGACTTAGGCAAAAGCCAGCTTAAGCCACTTGAATTAAGGGTTAAAAGTGAAGATTATTATGTTCACCCCAAATTAAAAGAGGATTTTGAAGACCTGAAAACTGTTATAACAAATATTGAGGATTTTGGCACTGAAATGGGTGCAAGGAATTATTTGCTTTCTGGCCCTCCTGGAACTGGCAAGACTTTGGGCGCCATGGTTCTTGCTTCTGAGCTTAATATCCCTTTTTATGATGTAACAGCTTTAGTGAAAAGTGGCATGGCAGAGCAGGTTTTTAATGAATTGAGAGTAGCTTTGCAGAAGGACAAGAAGCTTATAGCCTTTATTGACGAAATTGACGGCATGTCTTCAAGAGGGCAGATAGTTGATCCAGCACAGTATCAGGCATTTACCCTGTTTCTTTCACAGCTTGACGGTGTTGAGGACAATAGCGGGATATTTGTCCTTGCCACTTCCAACAGGCCTGAAAGCATGGATGAGGCTTTAAGGGCAAGGTTTGCTGAGGATATAGAATTCATGCCTCCTGACAGGGAAGGCAGATACAAGATACTTGGCATTCATGCTGACAGGAAAGGCAACCACCAGTTTAAGGTTAGGGTTGGAGATTTGAAGAGGCTTGCTGATGTAAGCTATGGGTATGTTGGCAGGGACTTGAAGCAGGTCCTTAACAGGGCTTTCACTAAGGCCAAAAGGGAGAAAAGGAATGAGCTTGAGTATATGGACTTGGAATATGGCCTGAAGAAAACCAAGCCTTCTGCCATAAGGGACATGCCTTTTATCGAGCCTGCGGTAACTTTTAGTGATTTAGCAGGATATGACTATCATAAGGCCTTGCTTGAATCCATTGTTGAGAGAAGCAATGGCTCTGTAATGCTTTTTTACGGCCCCAAAGGCACTGGCAAGACTGTTACAGCAGAAGCTTTGGCCGGCCAATATGGCTATAATTTTATCCTGCTTAAAGGCTCTGAACTTGAAAGCAAATGGGTTGGCGAGAGCAAGGACAGGACTGAAAAAGTCATTAAGAGGGCCAAGCAGCTCTCCCCTTGCGTGCTGTGCTTTGATGAGATAAGCTCTTTTGTTGAAAGAAAAGGAGTCCTAAGCCACAAAGACAGCCAGACCGGCTATATGCAGTCTGTTTTGAGCAGGCCGCCAGAAGGAGTTTACATTATTGGCACTGACAATAATCCTGATTTCCTTAGGGCCCCCTTTATTGACAGGTTTATCCATAAGCTGTATTTTGGCATGCCTTCAGCAGAAGAGCAGGAAGCAATCTGGAAGCTTTATGCTCCTGAAGTTGATGCTAGGGAGCTTGTCAAATGCAACGATCATTTGTCTTGCAGGGACATATTTTATGCGTGCAAGCAAGCTAAAGATTATGGGCAGGAATTGAATGTTAGGGTTTTGAAGACTTTAGTTAAGGGCATAATCAACAATGATGAGGCTAAATATGGGGGTGTTATTAAGGATATAGGAGACAGCGTTATGGGATATAAGGCAATAACATCTATGGCGGATGGTGAAAAATGAGCCTGGAGCAGAAGTTAAGGCAGAAGGCGGTTATTTTAAGGAGAACACCTAGCAGTGACGTAGCTGAAGCTGTAAGGCAGGGCAAAAAGTTTATTATTGTTGAAAATGATTTTGATGCTGTCCCTTTTGGCTATGCTTTGATAAACATGCCTTACAAGGGCAAGGCTTTCAGGACTTTAGTTCCACAGAATTTATTGTTCTATCTGGCTAATCCCGGTGAGGGTGATGTTGATGATGCCCTGGATGAGATTGCTGATTTTTACGATGAAGTCAAAGAGTTTGAGCATGGCATGGTTGAGGATAATGGGACAAGTGTTCAGGGCGTTAACTGGGCGGTGCTTGCAAGAAACACTTATGAAACTTATCTTATCAATAAGCTCACTAAAGGGGATGAAGATGATCCTGGCAGGGCTGAATTTAAGGGGGATGCTTTAAAGGAACTGGATCTTGATGACAAGTTTGTTTCTGATAGGGCAAAGGCTATTGCTGCTATTGCATTGGACAAGAATCCTGATGAAGTGAGGAAGTATGGTGTCGATTCTGTTTTGAAGCATGTTACTGTAAAGGAGAGGACAGAGGAACAGCTTACTGCTCAGGAATTTAACCAGATTACATGCTGGGCTGGAAGCCATTATGAGATTAAAGAAGAGTATAGGCATGAAAGCAATGTTGATTATAATATTGAGTACAGGCATGACAGGGATTATAAGGTTGGGAAGAAGGTTACCCATCAAAAGACGGAGAAGTTTTTGGATACTGATGTTAAGAAGCTGGAAAAGGAGATTGAGGATTATAGGGTGGAGAAGAATGATAAAGTTGGAAGGCATGATTCTAACTTAACTAGGATGTATGTTAATCTTGCACATATTGCTAAAGAGAAGCCGGAGGCGCAGCTTTTAATTCAGCCTTTGGAGGTGGACAAATGACTTTGGATAGTCTGCCTTGGATGGAAGAAAGCAAAATTTTATATCTTACTCAGAACAATTGGATTCCTAAGCATAATGAAGCAGGAAAAGTAATGGCTTCTGTTGCGGATTATTATATTCTTGGGAAGTCTGGTGATGAAGCATTATTGAGAAGCGTTCAGGAAGATTTTGAGAACTGGGTAATGACAAGCACTAGAATAATTTATAGCCCAACAAGCCTTAATGCTGAAATTATTGATTATTATGGTAGTACTGTTATTGAGCCTGTGAAGAGAAATATTTTGGTTCCGGACTATAGTTCTGGTAACTTTATTAAGGATGTTATTAATACTGATGAAGGCTTGAGATTCTTTCAGGGGCTTTTCCTTACTAAGGATGAGGGCGAGGCTATTATGGATGCTCTTGAAAAGCTTGGAAACAAGAATAAGGATAACCTTAGGATTTGGACACCTTCTCAAGGCAGTAGAAATAGCAATCCTGTGAGGGCGGCTTCGCTCGACTGCAATAATGGGCTATTCCATATTTATTGCTACAACATCATGAACAATTATGGCCGTTCCCGCGCGGTGCAAGGGAGCGAAGCGACCGCCAGCGGCGAAGCCGCCAAAGGGCGGGTTGGTGGACGCAAAAAAAATTCAGGCTTGCCTTTTAATCTTGAATCACAAATAGACAAGACTTCCAAGTCTGTGTGCTTCAGCAATCTTCAGGAAATAGGAAACTTCAATAAGTATACAGCCATATTTTGCTTTTATGGCAAGAGGTATGTGCTGTCAGCAGTTTTTGACAGCGGAGAAGTTCCAAACCTTGATTCCAGAGTTGCCAAGATATTATGCAAGGACAGAAGCACAGCAGAGAAGCTTGAAGCTGTTGAAAAGTTCCTTCACCCTGTTTATGCTCATCTTAGTCTTTACTCAAAAGGTGAAGCACTTGACGATGTTGAAGCATTTGAAGATATTAAAGCTGGTGATGAAAAATGAAGGCTCCCAACAAACTTACAGTAGAGGTTAAGGATACTGATGTTAAGAAGAATCTAGTTAAGATAGTTAAAACTATGGAAGCTTTAAGGAGAGAATGTCTAAGTAATATGGAGCAGGATGATGGTATTAAGTTAGATTATTTGCTCTTTAGTTCAGAGTTGGCTTCATGCCTTGAGCCTCAGTTGAAGCAGTTTAATGCCAATCAGCACGCTTCAAAATCTATGCAGTATGTTGGCCGTGACCCTTTGCTTTTAAGATATGATGATATTCAGGACAGCTTTTGGGAGAAAAGGCAGCCTAATTTTAAAAACTCTCTTGATAGGGCAACTATTCTTTTATTAAAGGATAACTTTACTTCAACAAGCCAGTCTTATCACATATTCCAGGGATTAAAATATCTTTATGCAGGAGATGACAAGGAGGAAGTTTATGATACAATCCTTCCTTTCAACAGCCTTTTATCAGAATCTGGCTTGGATGACCCTATTGTGACAGATTTTGTAATGAACTATTTGTTTAACGGCTATATGGACCAGCTTGGCAATGGTTTGGGGATAGCATTAAGCGGCAATAATCTTGGAAGCCCTGAATTTATTGAGAGGCTTAAGGAGCTTGGCGCACTTTATGTTGACCTCCCGCAGAATGTTTATTCTAAAATTAAAGGCAAATTTCCTTATGTTACTGTAGTTGAAGAAAAAGGTGAAAAGAAAACAAGAGTTCTTTTAAGGGAAACAGGCGATGCCATAATTGATGTGAATATATTTGACTTTTTTGCTAATCATGCTGTTGAGAAGCTTAATGAAAAGATAGAGAAGAATATCAAGCCTGGTTTCATAAAGTCTCATTACAATTTTGGCAAGAAATTTGTTGAAGAGATGAAAGAGAAGTTAGGCATAGATGTAATAGATGATAAGCCTGCAAAACCCGTTAAGAGTCCATCTGTTATCTTGACACTTGATGATGTTGCTGCTGAAAATGGAAAATATAAAACCCAAAACCAATGGATAGAATACTGGAACGATGTCAAGGATGGAAGGCGGTTCCCTTCAATGGCAGAGCTTTACCAAGTGTTTAAGCAGATAGCTGCTGATAAGGATGCTAATCGGACCTTATTGGATTCTGTGAGAAAGGATTTTAAGGCTAGGTTGCTGCTGAGCAGTACTAGATTGCAGTATAATTCTGATAATGAAAACTCAAGGATAATCCACAACTATAGGTCTGACAGGGAGCAGCAGCCTCTTGACTTGGATATACCTGAATATTTGGATATTCCTTTGAAAACTGTTTTAATCCAGGACAAGGGCTTGTATTTTTTCCATGCTTTGTTAGGCACTGAAGATACTAAAGAAGAAATAACTGATGTTTTTGAAGTAATTAGTGACAAGCCTAAAAAAGACATTAAGGTTTGGACTCCACCTTTTTCAGATGATACTTATACTAGTAGGGGTGAAATGCGTGAGAGGGCGGCTTCGCTCTACTACGATAGTGGGCTATTCCGTATTAGTTGCAACCTCAACTTGGGCAATGATGGCCGTTCCCGCGCAGTGCTAGGGAGCGAAGCGACCGCCAGCGGCGAAGCCGCCTAAGGGTGGGATGTGTGAGGGGGGCTTGGCTGTCGCAAATTTTTTCTTGAATGGCTACGCAGAAATGCCCGGAAAACTATTAAGCTCCAGCAGGGCTTAGCACGCAGCGCCCCATTCGCTCCACCCTAAGCAAATCTTCTAAGCTAAAGCTATCCACCTATATTGCGGCTGCCAAAATTAATTCATTTTCCAATTCTAAAGGCAACAAATATCCATATCTTTTCTAATCAATTTTAAGAACTTCCGGCTTGGAAGTTGTAGAAATGTATTAATTTCTGAAAACTCCTTAAGCTTTGCCCAGCAAGCCCTTTTTGTTGAAGCATCCTCGCTACATTTTCTTAAGCAATATGCCTTCCTGTACCACTTCACAAGACTGCTTATGCTTCTCTTCCTGTTTCTATGTTTAACAGATGCAATAACACACCGGATTTCAGCATAAGAGAATGAGTTGCCAAGCCTTGCTTTTATGACTTCTAAACTTTCGGCCTCTTTCTTAATCTTAAACTGGATTTTCCTTATTTTCTTTTGGGGAAGAACATCATAAACACTCAGCAGCCCTTGCTCTATAAGCTTTGCAAGATGTTTCCATGCTGTTGCTTCTTTAATCCCTCTTTTTTCTCCTATTTGTGAAATTCCCATACCCTCTTTGAATAACTTCAAGGTTTTCTGGGTCGAAAATTCCATCTCACTAACCGCTACAGCTTTTTCAAGATTCTCCTGCTTTTTATTTTGGGGTGGAACTTCTGCTGGAAAAGTATGATTCAATAGCTTTGTGAGATGCCTTCTGTACTTGTAAGTATTGCCATGCATAATATATGCCATCCAGCCCTGAAAGCTGTCAATTATTTCATCGCGCCCAATATCTTCTTTGGCAAATCTTTTCTTGAAGTCCTGAAATTTCCTTTCAAATTTGTCAACATTCTTTTTCTTGACAAGCAGGTGGTAGTAAAATATCCTGAAGCCTAAGAATGAGATTCCTGCTTCTAAAGGAAGAACTTTTGATTTGTCTGGATGCAATTCCAACTCAAGATTTCTTTTAAGGAAATTGTTAATCTCTCTTTTATATTCTTCAAGAACATCCTTAGAAGTATGAAGTATGACAAAGTCATCTACATATCTTATGTAATATTTTATCTTGAGCTTATGTTTAACATACTGGTCTAGTTCATTGAGGTAAAGGTTAGCAAAGAATTGTGAGGTAAGGTTACCAAGAGGCATTCCCACGCCTTCTTTTTTGGAATTATAATTAGAGAGAATTATCTTGATCAGCCACAGAACATTCTTGTCTTTAATCTTCTTTTTTATGAGATAGAGCAGGATATTATGGTTGACTGTTTCAAAATAATGCCTTATGTCTGCCTTAAGCACAAAACATTTCCTGTTTTTATTCCTTGAGACTTTGCGCTTGAAACTGCCAAATCTCTTTATTGCCTTAAGGCAACCTTTTCCTATCCTGTTTGCATAGGAATCAAAAATAAAACTCTTATTGAATATGGGCTCAATTACATTGCACAAGGCATGATGCACTATCCTGTCCCTGAAGTCTGACCTGCTTATCTTTCTAGTCTTAGGGTCTTGAATTACAAATGTGGTTAATGGCTGAGGCCCATATATATGGAACAACAGCCCTAATTGCAGCTTAAGAAGGTTCTCTTTCAGGTTCTTTTCAAAATTAATAATATAGGGCTTAAGTGTCTTGTGCTTCCTTGCATTGTTGAAAGCCACTTCCAAATTCTCGTATGAGCAAAGTCCTTTCCATAGGGAAGAGTGTCTCATCATCGCGAATGAGTCATGGCTGAGCCAGGGTCATTGCGCGGGAACGGCCATTATTGTTCATGTTGTTGTTGCAATTAATATGGAATTGCCCATTATTGTAGTTGAGCGAAGCCGCCCTCAGTAGCCAGCCCATTCTTGTAAGCACTGCCGCTTCAGCTCTTCGCCTAGGCTACCAAGTGTTGCGGCTGTATTTTATAACCGCTTGCTGCGGCCATAATGGGTTGGCATGTGGCCCCGGCTCTTACCAGGACAATTATGACATACATAGAAGATGTTAATTAAGCTTTTGGGGACAAATATGGCACTTCCCATCTAGGCGACAGCCCCTCCAAGCCAACATATAACATGCATTATACAAATCTTAATAAACTCCCAGCTTTAATCTCTAAAACATGGCAAGACCAACATGGGAAGAGTATTTCATGGCCCAGGCCTTCCTAGTGGCCCAGAGAAGCCCTTGTAAGAGCAGAAAAGTAGGGGCAGTCCTAGTCAAGGACAAGAGAGTGATTGCTGCCGGCTATAATGGGCCCCCATCCGGCCACCCCCACTGTGAATCCTGCGTAAGAAGAGAAAAAGGCATAGAGATCGGAAAGGGCATGTCAGAAATGTGCCCCAATGTCCATGCAGAACAGAACTGCATAAACCAGTTGGCTTATATGGGCGGGGGATCAGCAACAGGCTCAACGATCTATGTCGTTATTACACCCTGCAAATGGTGCCTGACTTCATTAATTAATGCAGGCGTTAAGAAAATAGTCTTCTACAGGGATTACCCTTCAGAGCTGGTCGACTCAATCCTAAAGCATTCTTCAATAGAGATGGCAAAGTACTCTGGAAGGCCTGTGGAGGAAGTGCTGGTTGACGGCATACTTTTAGGGGTGGGCAAGACGTTTGATGAAAGCTTTAAGGCAGAACTCCTAACCAATATTAAGGGCGATAAGAAATGATTGTCGGAGTAGTGGCCTTGGCAAGGGCAGGCAAGGATGTTTTTTCAGATTACCTGGTAAAGAACTATGGCTATAAAAAAGTAAACACAAGCGATGTGCTAAGGGATTCATTAATGAAATCAGGCCAAACGCCCACAAAAGACGGAATGTCAAGGCTTGCAGATGAGTGGAGAAAGCAATTTGGCATGGACATAGTTACAAGGAGGTCCTTGGAGGGTTTAAGGGATTATAAGCAGGATATTGTCTTACTGGGCTTCAGGAGCCCGGAAGAGGTTGACTTGGCCCGAAGCATATATGGGGAGAAAGAGTTTGTCCTTGTGGGAATAACGGCGGATAAGGATACCCGGTATAACAGGAGAAGCCCAGATGATCCACAAGACAAAGAGGGTTTTTTTGCGAGGGATGAAAGGGACATAAAAAACAAGGGCTTGGAAAAAGCAATAGAGATGGCGCAGCATGTCCTTATTAACAATGATACTTTGGAAAATTTTTACTATAAGATCAACAATTTGATGAAGGTGATTTCATGAAATACAAGATAGAGCATGACAGGGAAAACTGCATATCATGCGGCTCATGCTGGACAATCTGCCCTGATTCATGGGAAGAGGGGAGTGATGGCAAGGCCCAGCTTAAGAATGGAGAAGTCGATGATCTGGGATGCAACAAGGAAGCAGCAGAAGCCTGCCCAGTGAATGTAATCCACATAACTGAACTGGGCAAGAAGATAATCTAGCGACCATCTGATTGAGCACAAGACATTCCAGGCTGCTAAAAAATTATATAAACCGCAAGTGCCCATAATAACTCATGTTTATTAGGATAAAAACGAGAACCAACTCTTCTGGAAAGCAGTATTCCTATGCTTATCTTGTAAGAAACAAATGGAAAGGCATAACAAGCAAGCAGTCTGTGAGGAAGTATCTTGGAAGGGCCCTTAAGTTCCCTGGGGAGAATACTGTTGAGGAAATAAAAGAAGCAAAGGCCCTTAAGGGAATGCTCTCAAGCCTCATAGCCAATGAGCTAAAAAAGAGAGGGTTTGAGCGTTCAAATAATCTATTCCAAAAGGATAATGTTGAGGTGGATATCTCTTTGCTCACAGTAAGAAAGGGCAAGTTCCCTGCTGTCATAGAGATAAATGAGGGCTTTATGTGCGACTACACATTTAGGAGGCTCTTCAATTACAGGCTCAAGGGAAAAGATGCTATGGCGGTGGGCAAGGGGTTTGCACAGAGGCTTATAGCTTCCGGGCTTAAGGTGGAGCAAGAGCTTTTTGTTGATATTTTTAACAGGTTCTATAGAAAGGCTTAAAAAAAGAGTTGCAATAGGAAACAGCATGGCATTCAGGAATGATGTTATAAGATTGTTGAAGAAGGACTTTGATGTAGATGTTGATAGCCTTCTTGAGATCCCGCCATCTCCTGAAATGGGGGACTTGGCTTTTCCATGCTTTGCTTTGTCTAAGGTAATGAAAAAGGCGCCTCCGGCAATAGCTTCTGAACTTGCCTCCAAGCTCAAGCCCGAGGGAATTATTGCTGAGATAAAGGCTTTAGGTCCGTATGTTAATTTTTATGTGGACAAGGCCAAGCTTGCTGCCGAAATACTGCCTAAGATAGTAAGTGATGCTGATAATTATGGGCACTCGACAGATATGGCCGAAAACAGCCTTATGATAGAGTATTCCTCCCCAAACACCAATAAGGCTCAGCATCTGGGTCACGTGAGGAATAACCTTTTAGGGATGGCCTTGAGCAATGTGCTTTCTGCCGTCGGTGCAAAGGTAATAAGGTGCTGCCTTATGAATGACAGGGGCTTGGGAGTAACCCAGGCATTGCTTGCATATATGAAATGGGGAAATGGCAAGGAGCCTGATATTAAGCCGGATCACTTTGTGGCAGATTATTATGTCATGTTTCACCAGAAAGCCAAGGGGGACCCTAAATTAGAGGAGGAGGCGAAAGAGCTGCTTTCTAGATGGGAGCTTGGCGACGAGGAAGTTATTAAGGTATGGAAGAAGATGTCAGGATGGGTTTATGAAGGCTATGATGAGACTTACAAATCTTTAGGCTGTGAATTTGATGTAACTTATTATGAAAGTGAGATTTACACCTTGGGAAGGGAGATAATAAAAAGGGGTCTTGACGACGGGAAGTTTGTAAAAAAAGAAGGGGCTGTTGTGGCAGACCTTTCAAAGTTTAATCTTCCGGATAAGGTGCTTCTGAAGTCTGATGGCACTTCCCTTTATATCACACAGGATATTTACTTGGCTAATAAGAAGTTTGAGGATTATAAGATAGATGCATCTTACTATGTAGTCGGTTCAGAGCAGAGCCTTTATTTTAAGCAGCTTTTTGCTGTTTTGCAGGTTCTTGGCTTTGCTTGGGCAAAGAAGTGCTTTCATCTGAGCTATGGTTATGTTTCATTACAGTCAGGGAGGATGAAATCAAGGGAAGGGACTGTTGTTGATGCTGATGATGTTATCTCTGATATGAAGAAGCTTGCTCGTGAGGAAATAAAGAAGAGGCATGATATCCCTGATGAGGAAGTTGAGAAGAGGGCTTCAGAAATAGCTTTGGGTGCGATAAAATTCTTCTTCCTGAAGTATGATCCCAATATGGATTTTGTGTTCAATCCCAAAGAGTCTATAGCTTTTGAAGGGGAGACAGGACCATACGTGCAGTATGCTCATGCTAGGGTGTGTTCTATACTCCGAAAAGCTAATCTGGAAGTGGAAACAAAGGCTGATTTTTCTAGGCTTTCAGATGGTGTTGAGCAGGAATTAGTAGTGCTTCTTGATAGGTTTCCTTCGGTAATTAAGGATGCTGCATCGCATAATAAGCCTTCTCTTGTTTGCAGGTATCTTATAGATGTTTCCCAGAAGTTCAGTGAGTTTTATCATACTTGCCCTTGTATTAGCGAGGATGAAGAGCTTATGAAAGCAAGAGTGCTTCTTGTGCTGGGTGTAAAGCAGGTATTGTGCAATGGGCTTGGGATTTTAGGCATAGTGGCTCCTTCAAGGATGTAACCACAAAGTTTAAATAATGCCTTGAGATACTTAATTTCTGGTGATTAAAAATGCCAATAATAGGAATAAACTTTGATAAATTGTATGTCGAGAAGAAAGGTGAAATCAAGCCACCTTTAAGCATAAACACTAATGTTAATGTGACTGAAATGAAAAAGGAAGATCTTTCCTTTAGCTCTAAAGATAGTCAGGTTCTTAGGCTTGATTTTGAGTTTAAGCTGGAGTATAAGCCCGACGTCGCTGCAATGAGTATAGGCGGTCACATACATTTTCTTGAGAACAATAAAGATATAGACTCTATGCTTAAGGAATGGAAGAAAGAAAAGAAGCTTAAGAAGGAGTTTGCTAGGGAGATACTTAATTCAGTCCTTATTAAGTCTAATATCAAAGCCTTGCTTCTTTCTCAGGAGGTTAATCTTCCACCCCACATAAGGCTGCCTGTACTTCAGGAAGCTTCAAAGAAGTAGCTTTATTCATTTTTTATTCATTTATCCTGCAAAAATATTTAAATACTAATTTGTTCCCTCTAGTTACGGGACAAGAAAATGGCTAAATTAGATGATTCTTTTATGGATAATGTAGAAAAATCCTTCAAAAGGGTAAAAGAGCACTTTAAAATGCTTGAATCAGAGACTAGAGCTAATAGGGGGTACATAATTAAGCAAAACTCCCAGATTTTGGCTCTTTTAGACAAAATGGGTGTGATTCTTAAAGATAATAAGGCTTTACGACTAAGAGTTAGGGCGCTTGAAAGGAGTTCCACAGGAAATGAAGGGGTCTATTCAGATATTCATTCATTCACTAGGCATTCACTAGGCATTCATTCACATCCTAAAACAGCCAAAAAGGACCATTTTGAACCTAAAACGGTTACCATAGTGCCTGAGACTGCTATTAATGATAATTTGGCTGAGAAAGAACCTCTGGCTTCAGAAAAGCAGCCTGTGGTTGAAGCTGTGGAGGATAAGGAATTGGCATCGCCTTTAGAGGGAGAAATGGGGGTTCTTCCGATGTCGGAAGCTCCTGTTAATTGGCCTGCAGAGTCTAAATCTAATGTTTCCCTTGTCACTCTTGAAGACTCAATTCCTGACGTTGAGGGGCGTTTGAGAAGCCCTATAAGGGCCCTTTCTGAGGGGAAAAGGGAGATTGCTATGAGGTTTGGCTTACTTTCAAGGCAAGAGCTCATGACATTCCTTGCTGTATACCAGCTTGAGGAGGATGACGGGAAAGTCACATATGCTTCAATTGCTAAGAAACTTAAGCTAACGGAAGGGTGTATAAGGACTTATGTTAGTAGTCTCATAAAGAAGGGTATTCCCGTCGTCAAGAAAAGGGTTAATAACAAGCTTATTCTTCTATTTGTATCGCCTGAATTTAGGGATCTTGGGTTGAAAAAGGAGCTTATGCAGATATATGAAAACTCACATTCTGGTGTTAAGCTAGATATGTTTTGAACTCTCATTTTTGAGTTTTTTTGCCCTATTTAACCCCTCTCTTTACTCTTTAGGCGGCACTTTATATGGGTTGGTTTTCATAGTGATTTTTTGTTGCTTTTTGACCCCTCTGAACTCTCATTTTTGAGCTATTTTTACTCCTTTTTAGCCTCATTTTCGGCTAGCTGAGGTATAGTATCGTCAAAATAGCTTATTTAATGTTTTGAACTCTCTTTTTAGTGACTTTTTACTTCTACTTAAACTACCCTTTCTTGCTTTTTTAGCTTTTTTTCTTCAATTATTTATCTTAGGTCTCTTAAGTTTTCTAATGCTTTTTCTTGCAATCTAAAACACTGGGCAGCCACACAAAAACAAATATTCTCACTTACTTTTAAGCCTCATCTTTTATTTTTTGGCATTATTCTGGCCTTAAATCAATTTTGGATGTTATGTTCTTAGCAAGAATTGCTTAAATCTTAACTCTGAAGCGTTAGTAATGCGTTAGTAAACTGTCGGTAACGTGTTAGCTAACGTTAGTAACGCGTTAGTAACACGTCGGTAACGTGATGGTAACGTGTCGGTAAACTTACCGTAAAGTTTAATAATGCGTTAGTATTACCTTAAACCATGAGCCTTATATCCTGGTTATTTGGTAGGTCTGATTCTTCAAATAAGCGAGTTGAAAAAGTTGAGAGAGATGTTAAAAACTCTCTTGGTGCTGTAAGAAAGGATATACATAATGTTAGTAAATGGTTAGTCCACTTCAAGGAAAAGCATCAGCAGCACGACAAAAACTTTGATGCCATCTTGGCTAGGCTAGATTGTATAGAAGAAAGGCTAATAGAAATCTCAGAAATTGATGCCGGAGATGAAACTTCTTTAGAAGAAGAGAACTCCGCCGAGGTTGAAGAGTTGCATGGCGAGGAACCAAAAGAAGATTCAAATTGGGAACTCTTAACAGACACGCAAAAGAATATCTGTTGGAAACTTGCTTCAATACAAAAAGAGAACCCTGACCAGTGGGTGAGCCTTAAGTATCTTGCCCAAGAGATTTATCCTGATAAGGATTACACAAAAGTGCGTTCGGCATTATCACAATTCGTGTCACAACTTGAAGAATTGGGCTATGTGAAAAGAAAAAGGAGGGGGAAGCAGGCATATGTCTATTCCACTAAAAATAATCCTTACTACAAAGCTAAGAAAAAACCTTTGATTGCAAAGGTGAAAGTGAAATCCAAATAGATTATACTTCCTATTACAGGGAAAAAGAGGAAAAGTGAGCCTTTTTGGGGGTAAAAAAAGGCCCTGTTAAGAACCAGGAACGGGAAACCTTCCTGGTTTCTTTTTTTTATCAGTTCATTGGGCACAAAAGGTCTGGTTTTTGATTAGATATTTTAGGCTTAAGGGATTCTCTTCGTTGTGTGGCTGAATGATTTTGGGTCAGACTCTCAAAGGATTGGCGAAGCAAGCTCTTTCCAGAAGTAATCTGGAGTGTCTATTACTTTATGAACTAATCTAGATTTAATAATTCAGCCTCCTCCTTAGTCTCCTTAAAATCCTTAAAAGCGAAATCTTGAGTCTCTTTGTCAAAAGCCACACACCAGTCTTTAATGAATATAGTGCCAAAATCTCGATCATAAGTATCTTGAATAAGGCTTCTAGCGCAAAGGTTGGTCAAAATGCCACATGCTACAGCCTCTTTGATACCCTTTAAATCTTCTTCAAGGCTAGTCTGAAAGAATAGGCTAACCTGGCCGGAAATTCAAACCTTATTCCTTGGTCTTCTCTCTTAGAAAAAACAAGGAATCCAGACTGCCTTCTTTTCTTATCCGGAAAAACCCCTTCTTTTTTTCAAAAAACCTTATTAAGCTAATTTTGGCTTCTTTTCTTATGAAAAAAACTCTTCTAACAATAGCCTCAATACTCATAATTGCAGCAATAACTTTTGTCCTGGCCTTCCCTTCAAAGATTCCAGAAGAATCAAACACTTCTGTTGATGTCTACTTCTGTCCTAGAGACAACTGTTCACATCATCTCTACGCGGCCTTAGAAGCTTCACAAGAACCCAAATGCGCCTTCTACGACATTAACCTAGACGAGATAAAGGCAGCTTTAGATGGCAAAAAGCTTGTGATGGATGACAAGAACAAGATAAAGGGTGCAAGGTCAGACAATGGGCAAGCATTGATGCACAACAAGTTCTGCATCTTGGACAATGGTCTCCTCACAGGCTCATTTAACCCTACTGCTCGGGGCAACACAATGAACAACAATAATCTTGTGGTAATACACTCCAACCTGCTAAAAAAGCCCTATGAAGATGAATTTGACGAGCTCTGGGGCGGGTATTTTGGTGGGGGCAAAAAAGCAAGGCAGAATGAGGTAATTCTTGACGGGAGCCTGTACGAAGCCTATTTCTGCCCAGAAGACGGCTGCGAAGAGCGCCTGATAAAGGCAATAAATAGTGCTAATTCCTCTATCCACTTCATGGTATTCTCATTTACCTCAAGAAAAGTGGCAGATGCCTTGATCTCTGCTGCTAACGCTGTTGAGGTTAAAGGGGTTATGGAATCTTCTCAAAACTCTAAGTTCAGCCAATACTCTCATCTTAAGTCCAACAATATTGATGTTAATCTTGATGCTAATAAGGCAAACATGCACCATAAGGTCTTCATAATAGATGATCTTGTGGTGACGGGCTCATATAATCCTACTCAAAACGGCAATAAGTATAATGATGAGAATGTGCTTGTGATCCATGATAGGGATATTGCTGATGAGTTTGAGAATGAGTTCTCCTTGGTTTTGGGGCAGTCTTTGGGATCTTCTTGAGGGTATGTTTTTCTCTAATGGGTTGGCAGCCTGCACTTTTCCTGCTGTAACTGTGGAAAGTTCTTTTACTTCTGCTGAAAAAAGCGATTGTGTGGGGTTTTTGGCGCTGAAAACCTATGAATTAGGCTGTTTTATGGGGTTTTTAACTAAAAGTTCGTCTTATAGTCATTGGACGCTGTTCGATAAATTACTTATGCGAACCTTTTTATACTTATTATCCCTCTAACAATTGATGTACAATAAATATCCTAACCCCAACCCTAATGGGAGGCCATTAATTGATTGTAAGGGCTGTGGTAAGCGATTAGAAAATGGTGCTAAAGGTTATTGTAAAAAATGCTATAAAAATATCTATTGGAAGCCAAAGAGTCAAACTTGTAAAAATTGTGAAAGGGATCGCCCTCACCAGGCTTTTGGGCTTTGTGTTACTTGCTATAATCGGTTGCATCATTATGATTATATAAAAGCATATAATGCTAAAAAATATTATGGTATTAGTTTGGAAAAACTGAGGAGGTTTACTAAGAAATGTATAGTCTGTGGTTTTTCAAAAATAGTTGAACTTCATCATTTAGACGGAAATAGGAAAAATAATTATCGGGGCAATCTTGTGGGTTTATGCCCTAATTGCCACAAAATGATTCATTCTTATGCATTCTTCGATGAAATAATAAATATTTTGAAGAAAAAGGGATATGGTGTCTCAAAATGCAAGCCATCAACCTTTTTATCGGAAAGAAAGAAAATAGCGGAAGAAAATGCTAGAAATGCTTGAAACGGAGTTGAAATTAAGGGCTTTTAGTCCTAGGACAATTGCTTCTTATCTTTGGCTTAATAAGATGTTTTTGACTTATGTTAACAAAGAACCTAAAAATATTAAGCAACAGGATGTCAAGTCTTTCCTTGCACACCTTCTCTCTGACAAAAGCTATAGTCCTGCTTCTGTTAATCTGGCGCAGTCAGCTCTTAGGTTCTTTTATGAGGAAGTACTGAATAGGCGTGAGCTGTTTGCAGGCATAAAAACTGCCAAGACGGAGAAGAAACTGCCTACTGTGCTTACTAGGGCTGAAGTTAAGGTCCTTTTGGAAGCAGTTATTAATCCTAAGCATTTGCTATTGATAGAGCTGATGTACTCTTCTGGATTGAGGGTCTCTGAGTGTGTTGCTATGAAGAAGGATGATTTTGACCTTGATGAGCGTATGGCCCGGGTTGTTGGGGGTAAGGGCAAGAAAGATAGGAATATGATTCTGTCTGTTAGGCTTATTGGGCATTTGAAAGGGTATGTTTCTGGGCTTTCTGAGAGCAATCCTTACTTGTTTCCTGGCCTTGGAGGGCATATTACTGCCAGGCAGGCCCAGAATGTTGTTAAAAAGGCTGCTTTGAGGGCAGGAATAAAGAAAAGGGTGTTTTGCCATGCTTTGAGATCAAGCTTTGCGACTCATCTTTTGGAGGCTGGGACAGATATAAGGATAATACAGGAACTTCTGGGGCATGCTAATCTCGCTACTACGGAACGCTATACAAAAGTTTCTACTGAGCAATTAAAGAAGGTCAAGTCGCCTCTGGATGCCTTGTAAGGGAAGAAAAAAAAGAAAAAATCCCTCTTTCCCTCATTTAGTCTTGCTAAAACTTTTAATCATTTCTTGGAATCTTTGATTTTGGATACTTTCTTCTTTTTGGTGGGCTTGCGAGGACTCCTCAAAATGTCACCGAACATCTTGAGGAATAGCCTGCGAAATAAAGCATATTCCTCCTTTCCTTCAGGAGTAAGTTCGTACAGCTTTTTCCTTCCGGCTCTTTTCTGGCGGATTAATTTCTTTTTCCTCAGAAATTTTAAGGCGGGATAGATAGTGCCGGGAGTGAGTTTAGAGCCTCGTTTACCCCCAATAATTGCTGCAAGCTCGTCCCCGCAAAGCCTCTGTTTGTTTAACTTATGCAGTATTTGGAGCATTAAGAACCCTTTTACCGAGAGGTGGTTTGGAAGCTCCATCTGCAATAATCTTAGAGGGGAAATACTATTTAAATATTTATATAGTATAACCTATATATTGTATTAGAAATATATCTGTTATCCAATCTATTTTAAAGCCAATATATCTTATTACCTATATATAGCTTATCAAATATATAGAATAACCAATACTAAAGGTTTTAATCAAAAACTAAAAGTTATTTTATACTCATTTGCCCTTAAAAATCCTAAAATTAAGCTATTACTATGTCATCTAGTCTTGTTGGCGTATGCCTATAGTTCTTGCCCCTGTCCATGAATAGCGTGGAAAGGGAACGATTATACATCTTAATGCCTCTATCCCCGAAGTACTCATAAAGAACATCCCAATGGTCTTCAAATATCCTAAACACCCTTTCCCTGCCATGGTCTATTGCCTTATCTATTCCCCAGAAGGAAAATGAGCCCTTGCTCACAAAATCATCAGCCTCATCAGGCTCTATAAGGAAAATTGCCTTCCCAGGGTAAGCCTTAGCTGTAAGCCTTAGCTCTCTTAACGCGCTTTCATGCAGGATTGTCCTCACAACCTGCTCCCCAATGTCCCAGAAGCTGCTGATCTTCCTGAGATTGGAATTCATGTTCCTTGCCGGGTTTATCACGATTGCCATGTCATAGCCTCTTTCCAGCGCTGCATCAGCAGTAGTAGTGGAGGATATTGCCCCGTCAGCATAAGTCTTGCCATCAATCTCTGGCAGCCTGAAAAGCACTGGGAAGCCGCAAGAGGCAATAACTGCCTCTGAAATGGGGGTTTCAATTGTGCTGTTATCAAACAGCTTCCGCTTTCCTGTCTGCAGTTCTACAGCGCTTATTATGAGCTCCTTTTCAAGCTCTTGGAAGCTATTAGAGGCATATGTTGACAGCTCCTTCCTGACATACTCTTCCAATCCCTTGAGCGAGAAATAGCCCTTAAGCGGGTTTCCCAGCAAATGCCTTAATTTGGCTTTAGCCCCTTTGCCAAAAAGCACTTCCCATGAAAAATTATCTTTTTTGTTTACAGACTTCTTCCTAAGCCCACTGATTATCCTGTTGGCCCTTATATTATTTGCAAGAAATGAAGCTAGCACAGAACCAGAGCTTCTTCCCATGTAGCATTCAGCTGAGTCCAGCCTGGAATGGAGCAGCTCATTTAATGCCTGATATGCTCCAATGGAGAAAGCAGCACCCCTCACAGCCCCGCCACATATGTCTATAGCAAGCCGCATAAGATTGAGGGAGGAAGAAAAGTATATAAACCTTCCCAGTCTTTATTTTTTTCAAAATGGCTAACTACTTTATCTACACAATAATAATGGCATTTATTGCCCTGGCTTACGTCGCATACCTGTTCCGCTCCATAGTAAGCAAGGATGCTGGGACGCCAAAGATGAAAGAGATATCCCTCGCAATAAGAAAGGGAGCTATGACATTTCTCAGGGCAGAGTTTAGCATTGTGTTTATATTCCTTGTTGTTGTGGCAATACTTACTGCTATTTTCATAGATTGGAGGACATCCATTTGCCTGATAGCAGGAGCCTTATGTTCTGCAACAGCTGGCTTCTTAGGCATGAACATAGCAACAAAAGCCAATGTAAGGACTGCCCATGCAGCAAGGAAAGACATTAAAGGCGCGTGGGCCATAGCATTTAGCTCAGGCGCTGTTACAGGGCTTACTGTGGCTGCATTGGGCATGCTTGGGATTTCCGTGCTTTACCTTATCTTCAATAGCACTACTTATATCTTAGGGTTTAGCCTTGGAGCCTCTTCAATAGCCTTGTTTGCGAGGGTTGGGGGCGGAATATTCACAAAGGCGGCAGATGTTGGCGCTGACTTGGTTGGAAAAGTTGAGGCTGGAATCCCAGAAGATGACCCAAGGAATCCTGCTGTGATAGCTGACAATGTAGGGGATAATGTTGGTGACATTGCTGGCATGGGCGCTGACCTTTTTGAAAGCTATGCAGGAGCAATAATAGCTGCAATGGCAATTGGCATAGTGGCTTTCGGCAGCAACGGGCTTATGTACCCATTATTGATTGTAGCACTGGGCACTGCAGCTTCCATATTTGGAATGTTTTTCGTAAAATCCAGGAATCCACAAGCTGCCTTGAGAAGGGGATTGTTCATATCAAATATTGTATTGGCTGTATTGGCATTCTTCCTTTCAAAAATGCTTTTCGGCTCCTTGGACGTTTTCTATGCAACAGTTGCAGGCATGGCTGCAGGAGTGCTCATTGGCCTTATAACAGAATATTACACATCTGAGAAGGGCTCTTCTGCAAGGAAGATAGCTAATGCCTCTGTTACTGGGGCAGCAACAAACATCATACAAGGCATGGCTATAGGCAAGAAGAGCACTGCATTGCCAATATTTGTCATATCAATAGCTATTTACATAGCACACACTTATGCGGGCATTTATGGGATAGCAGTTGCAGGTGTAGGAATGCTTGCGACAATAGGCATAAGCCTTGCAATAGATGCTTACGGTCCTGTTGCAGATAATGCCGGAGGCATAGCAGAGATGGCTGGGCTGCCGAAAGAGGTTCGCCAGAGGACAGATTCATTGGATGCAGTTGGAAATACAACCGCTGCTATTGGAAAAGGCTTTGCCATTGGGAGTGCTGCCCTGGCTGCGTTGGCTTTGTTTTCGGTTTTTGCCCAGGAAGCTTCACTGGCTTCAATTAACATCCTCAATGTAAAGACCATTATCGGGTTCTTTATAGGGGCAATGCTGCCTTATCTCTTTTCAGCATTGGCTATGGAAGCTGTTGGGAAGGCAGCATTGAAGATGATCCATGAGGTAAGGAGGCAGTTCCGGACGATTAAAGGGTTGAAGGAAGGGAAGGCAGAGCCAGATTATGAAAGGTGCATACAAATTAGCACTCATGCGGCATTAAGGGAGATGATTGCTCCTGGCTTGATAGCCTTATTGGCCCCTTTGTTTGCAGGCTACATACTTGGAGTTGAGGGATTAGGGGGATTGCTTGCTGGGGCATTGGTTTCAGGAGTATTATTGGCTATCTACATGGCTAATGCGGGCGGTGCATGGGACAATGCGAAGAAGCTTATTGAATCAGGATTGCATGGGGGGAAAGGCTCTGATGCGCACAAGGCTGCTGTGATAGGGGACACAGTGGGAGACCCCTACAAGGATACCGCCGGACCTTCTATCAACATATTGATAAAATTGATGACTATTGTGGCATTGGTTGCTTTGCCTCTTTTTCTTTAATTTTTGGCAGCCAGCTTTGTTTTCTTTTGTTTCTTCGGATCGCTAATTATTAGGCTTTACAAGGCCTATAATCCCCCTTATCCAGATTAAGTTGACTTGTTCAGCTATTTTTATTGGAGTTGGGCCTGTTGTCTCCGCAGTAACGCAGTACTTTGCGCCCAGCTCCCTCATAAGGTCTGGCAGCGTGCAGTCGTACCTTACAATAAAGCCATTAGAATTAGTTTTAATGCTCTCTCCTTCAGAAGAAATTACCTTGCCAGAGGAATCTGTCTGCACTCCAAAGCCGGAGTTTATGGCTGTATCTGCAAGTATTGGGACTATTTTCCTTATCTTGCCAATTATCCCTTTGTAAATGCTTAGGTTGCCAAAAGAGTAATGGTATGCTGCCGGCCTTGCATTTGGCATGAGGTAATCCTGGTGCAGGTCAAGCACCCCTTTTATTTGCCTTAGTGGCAGTTTTTTTAGCTCTTTGTGCATTGCCTGCGTTTCTTTTGGCAGCTTTTCTAGAGGGGCCCAGTGCCACTTTTTGTAGGAAGTGCTGCTCCCCAGGTCATCGCTGATTGTCCCGTCTTCCAGTTCATACCTCTTGAAGTCATCATTTGCTTTCTCGTTGTCCTCATTGTACCTTTTCCCATTGTCAAAGCCCGAAGGGTTGCCCAAAGGGTATATTATGAGCTTTACATTATTCTTATGCGCATACTCAAAAATCTCTCCAAGATTATGGAGGATGCATAATGGCCCTGAAACCTCATCACCGTGGATGCCTGCCCTTATGAGGAGTATTCTGTCATTAGCATCAATGCATTCTGAGCTTATTTTTATGAGGCCATACTTTCCACGCTTATATTCCAGGACAGCGCAGGCTTCTAAAATAATGTCATCCCTTTTTTCCACAGCTTTCTTCAGGCTTGAGTAAAATTCCTTGCAATGCATTAATAAAACAAAAGCAATAAGCTTTATATATACTTCCCATCTATATCTTGCTTATGGAAAAGTGCACTCTTAAGGCATTGTATGTTGCAAAAAACATCCCCATCTCAAAGATAAAGGGGAAGTTGCCTTACAAGGAGGTATCGCTTACAAAAGAGACAGCCATCTACAGCATGGGCAAAGGTGTTCTTTATGTTTATTCCTTTGGCTCAATAGTGCTTCTGGACATATCCTCTGCGCAGGAAAGGGAAATAATTGATAGGCTAAAGAATCTTGTCCTGAGCATAAAGGAAAAGGCCATAACAGAAGACTATGAGGTAGTGCAGGATTCCAAGTCAAGGAAGTTTGTGGTAACAAGTTCCATGGTTGTCCTGAGGAAGCTGGAGCCGGGGATGCTCAAGGTAATAGCAAGGGTGCTTGCGCAGTCGGCTGCCCTGGAGAGCTATGAGTACGAGTTCGACATTATTGAGGAGAGGTTTTCCATGCTCAACTCCCATTTGGAGAAATACGGGGGGCTTAGGATGTCTGGCAAGGACATCATGCGGACAATTGCAATGAACAACGGGATAATGAAAGAGATAGTCTCTGGGATTGGGGTTTTAGAGAAGCCGGACAGCGCATGGGAAAGCCCTGTCATTGATTCCTTGCACTCAAGGCTTGTTGATGAGTTTGAGCTTGAGGAGCGCTTTGAGAACCTTGAGTCAAAGATGCATTTTGTCCAGGACAACTACAGGCTTTTCATGCAGAGCCTGAGCGACAAGCATGCGGCAAGGCTGGAGTGGATTATTATAATCCTTATTGCTGTTGAGATAATCCTTTTTTTGTATGAGCTCTTCCATTCCGGGGTTATCTGATCATTTTCTTGATTGTATGAGGATTCCTGCGACTATTATGGCTAATCCGATAATCTGTGAGAAAAATATGCCTTCTCCTGTGAGGAAATAGATAAAAACTAAAGCAAGGAAAGGGACGAGATAAGCGAGGTTTGCTATAAAATGGGTATTCCCTTTTGCCAATGCTTTGATCCAGAAAGCAAATGCCAGGCCTGTGGCTATTGCCCCCAGGTAAGCTGCTCCCAGAAGCTCATATGGCCCTGGCAGGATAAGCATTCCCCTGAACGCTGCAAGTATTAGTGCAAATATAAAGCCGTACAGGCTGTAGTAGAACATGCTTGAGAAAGGCTCAAACTTTTGCTTTTTTGAAAGGACTGAGAAAAGGCCCCATGATATTCCGCCGCACAATGCTAAAATTCCGCCGTATAGCGAGGAAGGCATGATTTGATGGAAGCTGCCTTTTGTGATTACCAGTAATACCCCTATAAAGCTTAGCCCTATTCCTAGGAATGTTCTAGTGGAGGCCTTTTCCTTTAGGATGAATATTGAGAATAGGATTATCCACATGGGCCAGGTGTAGTTGATTATGTTCGCTTCAACTGCAGTGCTCTTTTCTATTGCCGTGAAAAAAAGGTAATTATAGAGGAACATGCTCAGGAATCCAAGAAAAATTAAGTACTTGTGCTCTTTTAGCTTGTAGCTCTTTAGTTTCTTTAGGTCTCTTTTTGCTGCAATAATTACCAGGAGGCCTGCTGTGGAGAAGAATGCTATGAACAGTATGAGCTGGGTGCTGCTTATGGACTTTAATGTAAGCTTTGCTACTGCCGCAACCGTGCTCCATAATAATATTGTTATAATGGCATAAAATATTGCGGGCTTTTCTTTCATGATGATGCGTAGGCTGCCATCTTTATAAGATTTCCTCAATAGAAATATATCCTGTCTTCCTTGCACATGACCGCAGCCATCTCAGCATCCTTGTGGTGATGCAGGTTCATGTAGTCCTGGTAGGATGGGGTGCAGTGCATCATGGGATGGGTGTGCAGTGATATCATTGTCCCTTCCGGGCACGGCTTTGCTGTTACAGAGCGGAAGTCCTGCTCGATTATCAATGGGTGGTGGATGCCTGTGATGATTATGCTATTGCCTTGCTTGTCTCCAATAAGGCATAGTTTTGTCTCATTGCCTTCGTTTGCTTTGAAGATCTGCCTTAGCTCGTCATATGGCTGTTTTTCAAAGAATATGCTGCTGCCGTCTTTTAGGCTTATTGCATATCCTTTTACCTTGCTGCTTTCCACCAGTCCCGGGATGTTGTCAAAGGCCGCGTATGCTAGGAAATAGCTTAGGATGAGGAAGAGGAGGATAACTCCCATTGCTAATATTATTATCCTTTTGTATATTGGAGGCTTGTCTTCTCCATTTAGTTTTTTTTCAAGCTCTTCAATCTCTTCCTGCGTTAGTATTTCTTCCATATTTCTCCCAATTCTCTATTTTCCCTTTTTTTATTTTGAATAAGGGGTGGGGCTCTATCTTGTTTGCTTTTAGCCTTATCTTTGACCTTTTCCTTAATTTCTTTTTTAGATGCCCGAATTCGTAGGATAGTTGCCCTGTGGTGGCTGTAATCTTTTGTGCTTTTACTTTCTTTGCTTTTGTCTCGTCAAACTTGTAGTTTCTTGCCTTTGCCTCTTTTAATATTGCTTGGAGGTAAGAGTTAATTGCTCGTATTGGATGCCTTGTTTTCCTGAACCTTATAAGCTGGGGGTGGTGCCTGTAGCCTTTTGTTTTTCCCTGCAATACCTTTTTTGCCAGCAATGCCTCCCTCCATACAGCTACTAATCCTTTGTGGTCAAGGCATTTTGGGTGTAATGTCCATAGCCTCATATACTGCTTCTTACCTGTATAGGGTTTTAAGCTTTTCTGAACGGTCCTTGCTTTAAATCGAGAACAGAATCTGGCTTCTAGAAAAGTATTTTAATATAAGGCATTTATCAGGTGAATATGGGCATTAAGCTGTTAACTGATCCGGACGAAGTAAAAAGATTGTATGAGTTTGTTAAGAAGTATCCCGTGGATTATCCTGATTATTTTATCTGGCTGGAAAAGTGCAGGAGGCAGCTAGAATTTGGGGAAAAAAGGGCGGTTTACGCCACAAACCAAAGTAATATAATTGGAAGCCTTATCTTCCAGAAAGACAAGGAAGAACATTCTGTCTTGGAACTAAAGAACCTCAGGGTTGCTGAAGAGTATAGTGGCAAGGGTGCTGGATCTGCATTGGAGGAAATGGCCTGCTCTTTTGGAAAAGCTAATGGCTTTAAAAGAATTAGGGCGGATACGCATTCTGATTATGTTGTTAGGTTTTTGAGTAGAAGAGGCTATGCTATTGAGGCCGAGGAAGAGCTTTATGTAGTAAAAAGGAAGGAAATTGTCTTAAGCAAGGAGCTTTAGGATGGACCATTTAGCAATATTGTCAAAGAAGATGAAGCTTTTATCTAAAATAATCTCTGGCGAAAAGACAATAGAATCAAGGTGGTACAAATTTAGGAAAACGCCTTACAATAATATTTCTGTAGGGGATACAGTCTACTTCAAGGAGTCTGGGGATCCAGTTACTGTTATAGCAAATGTTACTAAAGCTTTATTTTTCAATAATCTTGATGATGAGAAGATAAGAAAGATATTAAAGGAATACGGCAAGGGCATATGCGTCCCTGTATCATACTCCTCTAAGCTTTCTGGCAAGAAGTTCTGCACCTTAGTGTTCATTGACAGTGTTCAGGTGGTTAAGCCTTTTAATATTGAGAAAAAAGGGTTTGGGATTATGGCGGCATGGATAACTGTTGATTCTATAAAAAAATTGCAAAAAACTATTTAAATGAGTAAAAGTTTACTGATTTGGTAGACTTTAGGAGGAATAAAAATGAACTGGGGACTGGAAAACAGGCTTTCAAGGATAATACAGAAAGACGGCAGGGCGCTTATGTTTGCTGTTGACCACGGCTATTTTTTAGGTGCTATAGCCGGGCTGGAGAAGCCCAGGAAAATGCTTAAGGGCGTAACGCCGCATTCTGACGCAGTGATGCTTACAAGGGGCATGCTTACTCAATTGAGTCCTCAAACAGGCAAGCCAATAATACTGAGGGCGGATGGCGGGCCAAGCATTGCAGGGGACAAGCTGGGAGTGAGCACTCTGGCTGACCATGAGATAATGATAACAATAGAGGATGCCTTGAGGCTGAATGCTTCTGCAGTTGCAATATCTGTCTTTGTCGGCACAGAGTATGAGACGCAGACTATGAGGAACCTTTCAGCCATGGTTAATGAGGCTAAGAAGTATGGCCTGCCTGTGCTTGCAGTTACTGCTGTTGGAAGGAAGCTTGATGAGCTTAAGGATGACCCTAAGTACCTTGGCCTGGCGTGCAGGATGTCTGCTGAGCATGGCGCGGACATAGTCAAGACCTATTACTGCACAAATGGCTTTGAGGAGGTTACTGGAGGCTGCTTTGTTCCTGTTGTGATGGCTGGAGGGAAGGCTGGCGATGGCCCGATGGCTGCGCTGGAGCAGGCCCATAATGCTGTTTCCAAAGGGGCCATAGGGGTTGACATGGGCAGGAATATCTTCCAGTCCGAGAATCCTATTGGGATGATAAAGGCTGTGAAGTCAGTGGTCCATGGCAGGCTTTCGCCCACTGAAGCTCATGAGAAGTATTTTAAGGGCTAGAAAAAGTCCTTATTCAAATTTTCCTTTTAGCTTTTCGATTGTCTTTACTAATTCATCAATTCCCGGGTACGTTCTCCAATCCCAGCGCTCGGGTTTGTTGATCTTTTCGGCTATAATCTGCCTGATATACTGTGAAGGGATAGTTTCATTGACTTCAAACAAATACCTCTCTTTAGAATTGGATTCGTAGAACAAATAAGGATTTCCTTTTTTAAACTCTTTCTGTAATTCTTCAAAGGAATCCATTTTTCTGTAATCAAAATTTTCTGTTAAGTCTTCTAAAATGTCTATCTGGACAGGAACTGCATGAATATGCGCGTGAGTAATACAGCACCCTCCTTTTTTTTCTAAGGTTGAACCGTGCTCAAAAAATAATGGTGAGCCATAAGTATTAGATAATACTTCCCTTACTTTTTTGCAAACAGACTCTAATTCAGGGTATAGGCTTTTTGGAACTTCCCCCATCCCATTGTAATGTTTTTTTGAAGCGATTAGCAAATAGCCTTCAACAATTTGGCCTAATGATGGGAAAACTACAAAATTTCCTTTTTCACACAGGATGTGCCTCCTATAAGTTTGGTCCTGAAATTCAAAAAAGCCTTTTTTAAATTCTTTACAATAAGGGCATTGACTCATTTTTTGTAGTTTCCCTTGCCAGGGATAATATTCCTTACTCCGCCTACAGGGTCTTTGACATCTCCAAGAAATCTAGGGATTATGTGTGCGTGCAGGTGCTCTATTGTCTTCCCTGCCGCTTCCCCCTCGTTTATTCCAATATTGTAACCTTCTGTTTTTTTGCTTAAGTAAGGGTTCTTTAAGATTTCTTCTAGAAATTCTTCTGACTTATCGTTTAAGGGGTTTTTTAGCATTTTCTCGTACGTCTCTTCTAAATCAGTTCTTTCTATTACTCTTATTACATCAGAGATTGAGAACTTGAGGAATCGCCATTCGTCAGTATTC
The DNA here is from genome assembly GCA_043818535.1 of Candidatus Woesearchaeota archaeon. GTDB lineage: Archaea > Nanobdellota > Nanobdellia > SCGC-AAA011-G17 > GW2011-AR17 > JBDRFS01. The sequence goes on along the minus strand of JBDRFS010000057.1, from coordinate 3,950 downwards.
AGGCTGGTGAGGGAATCCATGTGATTTTTTGGGATAAGGAGGGCATGGCCCGGGGAGACTGGAAAATCATCAAATATTGCGTAGAAGAAAGGGTTTTCATAGATCAGGCTTTTTCTTGCTTGGTATCTCTCACAAAATGGGCATCCCATAGGGGTTGGTTAGGTATTGGTATTTAAAATAGTTTTTCTTTTTTTGGGCTAAATTTGTGATTTTTTGTAAAAGTGAGTTAGCAGCCGCATTACCTCCTCTTGCTAACATTTCTGGCATTGCTGGAGCGCAGGGCGAACGGGAAGTTTGGTTGGATGGTGAGCGCAGAGTCGTGGTGGTGGCTGGTTGTGTGGAGGATGGAGGATTCTGGCTGGTAGGTTTGGAATTTAGGTTTTGGGGTGGGAACGATTTCGATTAACATTGGGATTAAGAGAAGTTCCGAACGTAGTGAGGAATTTGGATGGAGAAGTCTGCAAGACTTCGTAATCTCTTAATCGCTGTTATATTCGTCTGACCAAAGGGAAGACCTAAAATTTAGTGCAACGTTCCTAAGGAAAATTTTAGAGCTTTTGGATTACTAATCAATTCGAGCGTAGCGAGTGTATATATCCAAAGGATGAGGGAGGGGCGTAGATTTGTTGTTTCTTTTTTCTAAAAAAAGAAAATATAGGGGGCGTCTTGTTTTGGTTCTTTTCTGAAAAGAACATTTAGGGGTGTCGCTACTTCAGAAAACTTTATAAGCATATTGATGTTTGTCAATATGTATGGTTGATGAAACTCTAAAAATAATGAAAGCGTTGTCTGATGGAACTCGATTAAAAATAGTAGAATTTCTTTTGGATGGAGAAAAATGTGTTTGTGAGATTTTCCCTCACGTTAAAAGAACTCAATCAACAACATCTATTCAACTAGGAAAGCTAGAAAAATCAAGAATATTAAAATCAAGAAGGGAAGGTAAAAAAGTATTTTATTCCATTAATGATTTACGAGTATTTGATATTTTCAAATCTTTAGGCAACAAAAAAGGAAAGACTCTAAAAAAATGTTGTTGTATGGAGGGATGTAAATGAAAATTGAAATATTGGGTTCAGGATGTCCTAATTGTAAGAGACTAGAAGAAAATACCAAAAAAGCATTAGAGGAAACTGGACAAAAAGCAGAAATTATCAAAGTAACTAAAATTGATAAAATTGTTGATTATGGTATCAAGTCTACACCTGCAATAGTAATTGATGGCAAAGTTAAAAGCTATGGAACAGTTGCAAGTGTTGAAGAAATTAAGGATATGTTAAAATAAAATGAAGCAAAGAAATGTACTGATCATGTTGTTGGCTATTCTTGCGTTTGGAATTCTAGCAGGATGCACAAGCAAATCTGATACAACTATAAATAGTAATGCTGTTCTCGACACAGAACATATTGTCAATATAGATAAGTTAGAAATATATCATTTTCATGCAACAAATCAATGTTATTCATGCAAAACAGTTGGTGCTTATGCAGAAGAAACTGTAAATGCTTATTTTGCTGATGAATTAAAATCTGGAAAAATAGTGTTTGGTCATATAAACCGAGACTTATCTAAAAATAAAGATTTAGTAATGAAATATGGAGTAACTGGTTCATCTCTTTGGCTTGGAACTTACAATGGAGAAGAATTCAAAGCAGAAGAAAATGTGAATGTCTGGTATAAAATAAAAGACAAGCAAGATTATATGAATTATCTAAAAGGAATTATTGAGCAAAAACTGGCAGGAAATTAAAATGAGTTTTATGGCTTTTATGGAAACAATGGGAACAAGTAGCATTCCAATAGTTGCTGCTTTCTTTATTGGTTTGATGACTGCAATAAGCCCTTGCCCATTAGCAACAAATATAACTGCTATAGCTTATACTAGCAAAAAGATAGATAATAGTAAACACACATTACTTGTAGGATTTCTTTACACATTAGGCAGGATGTTTACTTATGTTGGACTTGCTTCTTTGGTCGTCTGGTTTGGTATGCAAACACAAACTATCTCATTATTTTTACAGAAATACGGAGAACAAATTCTGGGTCCATTATTATTAGTAGTTGGAATTATAATGTTAGATGTATTAAAGTTACACTTCTTTAAATCTAATGATAGATTGAATAAGCTTAAAGAAAAGCTGGCCAGTAAAGGCTTTTTAGGAAGTTTTTTGCTAGGTGTTATATTTGCCCTGGCATTTTGCCCGTTTAGTGCAGTATTGTTTTTTGGAATGCTCATTCCCCTGGCATTAAAAGCAGGAGATGGTTTAATCATTCCAGCAGTTTTTGCATTTGCTACTGGACTTCCTGTAATAATTTTTTCAATAATCTTAGTAAAAAGCGTTTCAAAATTAGGGGCAATAATGAATAAAGTACAGACTTTTGAATTGTGGATGCGGAGAATAGTGGCAGTAATTTTTATTATTATAGGATTATATTATATTTCATTAATGGTGTTTTGAAAAGGAAAGCTAGTTAAAACAAGAATTTTATTCCTTCATTTTTTTCGATTTAAATTGAGGGATATCTCTTTTGCCAAGCAAAATTTTATTATTTTAGAAATTAGTGATCATTCTTTAAAGTATATTTTTTGTTGGATTCAATAAGCCTTATGTATCTTTGTAGATTATCATTTAATATAGCCCTTGATAAAGGACGTATTGATCTATAATAATATTTTAATTCTGTATTACTTAGGGAGATATGGTTGAATATCTTATTCATTATTCTTATTTTTCCAGGAGAGAAAATAGCTGATAATGCTAGATTAGTATTAAGTGTTCCTCTTAACTTAAGCTGCTTTCTTAGTTTCTCCTCTGAATCTTCATCTGATTTTCTAGTAAATTCTTTAAATGAATCATAAAAATACCTATATTCATTTTCACTAATCTTCTCTTTTAGCTTATGTTTATCAATTATCTTTTGAAGATGCTCATTCTCTATTTTTTCCTCTAAAAATATTTTATTACTGATTAGGATAATCTTATTGAAATTTTTAGCCATTATACTCCTGGTATGTGTTGGTCTGTCTTTAGATAATCTTAAAATTATTTTCTCATAATCAAATTTGTGCCTTAAAAGTAAAGGTAGAGCCAAATTCAATCTAAGGTTATTTTCATTTAAGATTTCCAAAATTTTATCCTCATTAGAATCATAACTAGGAAAATCTAATTTGAAACCTTCCTTTTCTATTTCCTTCATTAATCTCGAACTTATCATTTTTCCTTTTGTAATTGTTTTTCTAAATCAGCTAAAAGCTGCACAAAGTTCCATAAATCGTCTATATTTGTGTTAATTGGATTCTTATAGTTATTTTCATACATTTTAGTACACTTTTTCATATATAGATGTATGAACTACTATATAAACTTTTCGTTTTATTCAAAATTCTAAAAAAGAAAGTTATTTTAAACTATTTTAATCTTAATCAATCACATTATTAGAACCATCTTCAACAACTACATTGTCAACAACATTATTATTTCCCCCGCCACCACCTCCAGCAATATCAGTTTTAACTTCTGGCTTTAAACCACCATCTCCGCTGCCATCTCCAGCAACATCTGTTTTAATTTCTGGCTTTAAACCGCCATCACCAGAACCTTCTTCCCCTTCTTCTACAACAACATCCTTAATATCTTTTCCAGACTCTCCGGTTTCATATGTTCCGGGTGCAAAAGTTCTTTCTGCTATCTCTACCTTAATTCCATCAATTTCTTCTTTCATTTCATTGATCATAGTTTGCCCATCAGTTCCATTAACATCAATGGTACGTTCTTCAGATTTATTTTCAAGTTCATCAACAATATTTTCAATTTCTTTTCCAATAAGATAATTTATCAATCCTTCCTCGTTTTCAACCATTGTAATCTTACCGCATTTTTCTTCTAAAAAAATATCACCATCAAAACATTGAGGAATTGATTCTCTCATTGTTGGTGTTGACCCT
>JBDRFS010000056.1:0-7238 GCA_043818535.1 Candidatus Woesearchaeota archaeon | reverse complement strand
TGACATTAGCTGCCCTGATCATAACCACTGCAAAAGGTGGGATATAATGGAAAAGAAAGGAGCAAGCCATGCGGACTGGGCAATAAGCCTTGGCATCTTCCTAATCTATATTCTCTCGCTTTTCCTGATAATACAGCCAGGGGTGGAGCCAATATACAGGGAGGATACACTTATCAAAATAGTTGAGAATGCGTTCATGGGCGAGATGAACTTAACCATGACCCGCACCGTCTTCATACTCAACACTACGGGCCAACATATGGAGTCATTCATCGGGGAAAGGCTTTTCCTGGCATATTCAGGCGAAGGGCTGCCGTTTGACCCAAACCAAAAAGCGCAGTATAACCTTAACAGCTCTGACGGGCTTTCCTCATCATCCAATTTCGGAGAGTCTGCCAATGAGCTTTACTTCCTCTCGAAGTGGATTGAGAATGATGACTACTACAAATTCTGGATTGACTACTCCCAAGATTATACCTATGATAACGCCGCAGGAAATTATGATGGGTCGCCTGATGACTGCATTACAAACTTTCTAGGAGGGATTGGCGGATGCCTTGCTCGCCCAGCGGGGGCAAAGAATTTCACACTTACTTTAGGAACAACAGAAGTGCTTAAAGGCCTGAGCAAAAGCAAGATAGACGCTTTCAAGGATGCCTCAAATAAAGGCTGCCTGTCTTCCGCCTATTCGGGCGAACCAAAGGCAGCTGCCAAGGAAGGGTTCAAGGCAATAAAAGAAGGGTGGAACTTTCCTGTCAACAAGGAATTCAGCATCTCTTACGTGGTAGGCTCATCTCCAATATACAGCCCTGAAGACATAATTCCTGTATGTGACATATCAAAGCCTTCAAACCAGACAAGCGCCTTTGTGAAGGAGATAGGCAGCTGGCTTGTGGACGAAGATGGTACAAAGACCCCAATAAGGGTGAATATAAAAGTATGGTAAATAAAAAAGGATATATCAGGACACTGGAAGCTGTCATAGGCATAGTGATAATCCTTCTGTTCATATTCTCTGTCAATCCTAAAGTGAAGGAAAAGACCGAGAGCATGCCTTCCGCAGTAGAAACAAGCCTTGACTTCATTACAGAAGAGATAAACTCTAATGCAACACTAAGAACAGCGGTCTACCTGCCTTCTCTGCTAAATTGTGGAAGTACTCCTGAAAACTGTCAGGAAGAATATAAAGTAACTCCATTCATATCACACAACATCCCCCCAACATACAGCCATGACTACAGGATCTGCGACAATCCCTCCTGCGTATTAGTATGCGAAGAAGGAGATGCAGAGTGTTTAAACAAGCTTCCGCCGATGGATGTTTCTGTGTACACTGCTGACACAATCGTTGCCCCTTCCGAAGACGTGCAGCCGAGGCTTGTGAGGGTATGGGTCTGGAGAGTGAGATGACAAAGGCAAGACTGCTTTACGTTGACAATAGCATCGAAACTTTTGATTTCAAAGACGAAGGGCAGTGCGTTGTCCTCAGCACGTGCTACAAAGAGGACTTCAAGCTTCTCAGGCTTCTTGAAAAGCTGGAATACGAGGTTGCAGAATGCGAAGAAGTGTGGCCTCGTGACCATTATGCTTATCACAACAACAATTACATCAGGGCATGCGACCTTGACAGCTTGGGCGAAGGCGGATTTTACGCTTATGGAAGGGATTATGTTATTATTTCTGAAAGCGCCATTGGCAGAAGAGATGATATTGAATTGCTTGAAAACTTCCTTAAGGCAAACGTGCACACGCTTGACTACTTTCAGGAGAATTACAATAACTGCACCAAGCATTGGGAACACATAGACCTTACCGTGCTCCCTATCCCGCAACGAGAGATTATCTTTGTTGACAACAGGCATTATGTCCAGCAAAAGAAGAGGCTGCATGAGATTGCAGAGATAGAAAAACAAAAACTTGTCCCGATAGTTACAGCCTCAAAAAAGTGGCCTTTGAACTCATTGGTCCTTGAAAAAGAAGGCGAAGCAATAGTAATAACAAACAGCCTCTGCAAGATGTTTACAGAAACTCTAAAAAAGCATGACATCAGGACCTATACGGTAAGGATAAGCAAAAGGCCTGGCTACGGAGGGTCAATAAGATGCGCCACCAACATTACGCCATCTAAAAAGTTCCTTGAAGAAGTGCTTGAGGTGGAGCTGAAATGAAAGGCTACAAATTCTTAAACGACCTGACATCTGACGTGATGTTTGAGGCCCATGGCAAGGACTTAAAGGAATTGTTTGAGAATTCTGCCATGGCAATGTTCAGCGTGATATGCCAGCTTAAGAAAGTTGAGGCTGTAAATGCAGCAGATATAGAAGTTGAAGCTGAAAATGCTTCTGAGCTGCTCTTTAGCTGGCTTCAGGCATTGATAGCTAAAGTTGACATAGATGAGATGTTCTTCTCAAAGTTCAGCATTATTGAAATGGATGAAAAGCACCTGAAGGCAAAGGCTTATGGCGAGCCCATTTCTCCTGAAAAAGGCGGGACTGTTGTCAAGGCAGTTACTAATTATGGCTTTAAGCTGGAGAAGAGTCCTGAAGGCTATAAGGCTGTTGTAAGCCTGGACATATAGAAAAGGTTTTATTCTTGAAGTGATTCCCACTACCAAATATGGGATTAATCAGGCGCGTAAAGGAAATAAGCCACATGCTTGGGCTGACAAGGGAGAAAAGGAAAGAGATTTCCAGAGTATACTACCAAAAGGCAGAGGTAGAAGAAAAGAAGTACTGGCAGGACCCATTCATGCCCACTGCTGACATGTATGCTGATGAGCACTACAGCGTAAGGTTCAATGGGGACATCTTCCCTATAGAAGTTGAGAACGAGGACATGTTTAATGGCCTCAAGGAAGGGGACATGGTCCTTATGGGCTTTAAGAAAGTTTACTCATGCGCTTATGATTACATTCCTCCTGACTTTGGAAGCAAAGAGCTTGTGGATATGGTGGTTTCCGGGCACGAGTTCATTAGTGCAAAGAAGCTTTAAGGGGGCTTAGCCTAGTAAGAAGCCAGGATTGCACCTTATGCATCAAGGGATCGCAATGCTTTCTTTTGAGACAATCGCTGGAGTGCAGGCTGCTATTGAGAAAGGATAATGCCAGCATAGAAAACGTTTTAAATAGTCCTGTTACTCCACTATTACCATGAAAGAAAAGCTACAGCAATTGAATGATTACGAATGGCTCCTGCCTAAATCTGTGAGACAGGGGATGAATGTTGATGCCAAGGTAATCGCTTCCAAAAGGATGCTGGACAACATCGAGGATGAAGCTGTTCAGCAATTAACTAATGTTGCAATGCTTCCTGGCGTAATTGAGCCTGTGATTGCAATGCCTGACGCCCACTGGGGCTATGGCCTGCCTATGGGCGCTGTTGGTGCCTTTGATTCTGAAAAAGGAGTTATTTCTTCCGGAATGACAGGTTTTGATATCAATTGCGGCATCAACATGATACGTACTAATCTTAAGTATTCCGAAGTGCAGGAAAAACTAAAGGAATTAGTGCCTGCCTTGTTCAATGCAATACCTTGCGGAGTAGGGGCAAAGGGGAAATTAAGATTACAGGGAAGCGAGATAGATGAAGTTTTAGTCAATGGAGTGGACTGGGCTATTGAAAATGGCTATGGCACTAAAGATGACAAGGAGCATACTGAAGAGAATGGGAGGATGGACGGGGCTGACCCTTCAAAGGTTTCTGACCTGGCCAGGAAAAGGGGCATCCCGCAATTAGGCACTTTAGGCTCAGGGAACCATTTCCTTGAGATACAAAGGGTAAGCGATATACTGGATGAGGAAACTGCCAAGAAATGGCAGCTTTACAAGGATCAATGTGTCATAATGCTGCACTGCGGGTCAAGAGGCATGGGCCACCAGGTAGCCACTGATTACCTTAAGATTCATGAAAAGGCGGCTGCTAAATACAATATAAAATTGCCTGACAAGCAGCTTGCCTGCGCACCTTTTAATTCCAAAGAGGGGCAGGACTACTTTTCTGCCATGAAATGCGCGGTAAATTATTCTTTCACGAACAGGCTGGTGATGACACAGTGGATTAGGGAAACTTTTGAAAAGGTGTTTGATAAGAAATGGGAAGACATGAACATGAGCACAATATACGGCATAGCACATAATATTGCAAAGGTTGAAGAGTATACAATTAATGGGGAGAAAAGGAAGCTGGTAATACATAGGAAGGGCGCAACAAGAAGCTTTCCTAACCTGCCTGTGCTTATAGCTGGCTCTATGGGGACTGCATCTTATATTCTGAAGGGGACTGAAACAGCAATGGAGAAGACTTTTGGCAGCACTTGCCATGGCGCCGGAAGGGTGAAGTCAAGGCATGAGGCCATAAGGGCGCATCGTGGGGAAGATGTCAAAAAGAAACTGGAAGCTATGGGGGAAGTTGTCCAGGCAACCAGTCCCCAGGTTCTGGCAGAAGAGTCACCTGATGCCTACAAGGACATTGAGATAGTTATAGACACTGTCCATGGCGCGGGAATTTCCACAAAGGTGGCCAGGATGGTGCCTATGGGCGTGATTAAGGGATGAAGTTCTTCTTTCTTTAAGCTTCAGGAGTTCCACATAATGCGGTCAGCTCAATTTTGCAGACACTGTCGGCAAAATCTAGAAGAAGCTCTTCTTCACGTAGTCAATCTCTTTTTGGAACCTTGAGGCTATTTTCCTTGTTTCTTTTATGTTTTTTTGTATCTTGAGTATAGCAGCCGCGCTTTTTCCCTTGCTAATCAAGTAAGAGAAGGAAAAGCCATGCAGGAATAAGATATATTTCCTTATCTTTTATCTTCTTTTTTTCAAGAAGGTCCCTGCTTATTATAATGCCTTTCCTGACTTTGAACTTTTCCATGAACTCCAGCATGCCCCTGAAATCACCGGCATCCACCCTGTACTTTACTTCTATTGGGAGAAGAAGCTTGCCAGAAGCATAAACAAAATCTACTTCATACTTGTTCTTCCAGTAATAGGGCATGTAAAACAGCTTGGAGGAAAATCCTTTTTTTATAAGGTGCAAAGCTACAATGTTCTCAACAGCCTTCGCTTCGTCTGTTTCCAAAGACAAGGCCTTTCTTAATCCTTCCTCCCCAAAATAAATTTTCTTTTCTTTTCTTTCGTTTATCCTTCTTGAGCGCGTAAAAACATCGGCTGTAAATATGAGCATGCTGCTCTTAAGGTAATACAAGTAAAGCTTAATGGTCTCCCGGTCTGCATCAAGCCTGTTAGATAAGCTTAAGTAAGAAAACCTTTCAGTAGAGAGCAAGGCTATCTCAGATACCAGCTTTTCAAGCAAAAGGGCATCTTTGATCTTAAAGACATTTACAATATCCTTGAAGAGTATGAGCGAAAGATACTCCCTAAGGAGCTTGCCCCATTCAGGCATTGCCTTTACCTTAAACCACTCTGGAAAGCCCCCCACATCAAGGTATTCCTTCAAGTGGTATAAGATCTTTTCCCTTTGGGTTATCAGACCTGTGTAAACTCTTTTTATGTCTTCAAACCTCGAATCAATTCCAAACTCATTTGAGCCCAGATTTATGCTGTTGAACTCAAGAAACTCCCTAAAGCTTAAGGGGAATACATCTATGAATGTTATTCTGCCTGCAAGGCTTTCAGAAGCATCCTTGTAAAGCAGGGTTTTTGAGGAGCCAGAAATTATGAATTTCGATTTGAAGTGCGCATCAATATAGTATTTGAGCTGAAGCTGCCAGTTTTTCATGAAATGGATCTCATCTATAAAGAAGAATACTTGTTCTTCCATTGGATTGATGCCTGTAAGCTCATGGCATAGTGAAACAATATCCCTTATGTCCTCAACTTTCCCTAACAGATCATCCATCTTGAAATAGACTATTTTCTTCGCTTCTGCTGACTCAAGAAGTTTCCTTATCAGCTGGAACATAAGGGTTGTCTTTCCTGCTCTTCTTATTCCAGAGATGCACACAATCCTGTCAGGCTTGAGGGCATCTTCCATCTTTTCAAGATAGCTGTTTCTTAGGATGCCCGCATCCTCATCTCTTACTGGCTTATTATCCCACCAGTAGTTCTTGGCCTTTAGGTATACTGTAAGGAAGTCTTTCATTATGCAGATATAATGTGCAAGAAGTATATAAATGTTGCGGATTACATTTGCATCAAAAATCCGCCCGGTTTCACTGAATTCTGCAGACATTGTCGGCAAAATCTAGCAGAAGTTCTTCTTCACGTAGTCAATCTCTTCCTGGAAGCTTGAGGCTATTTTCCTTGTTTCTTTGATGTCTTTTTTGTATCTTGAGTATAGCAGCCGCGCTTTTTCCCTTATTCCTTTATCTGAGTCATCAAGGTGCTTCTTTGCAAACTGTCCGAGCTTATTTCTTGGATCGCGGATTGATTCTTTAGCTTCTTCTGAAACAGCATCCTTGTCTGTGAACAATCCTGCAAATATGTCTGAAAGCTGTTGAGGAATAACACGGACCTTTGAGTTGTTAAAGTAGATAAAGCCCATTTCCTCAAAAAGAGCGGATTTAGGCATTAGCCTATTATTAGCCTCTTCAGCATTTATAAGCTCTACAAGCGACTTTAAGCCTCCTTTTTGAATCATTAACAGATTCATAGAACACCCTAGCTCTGTGTTCCTTTTACCCTCATCCTGCTCATCAAAGATCCTCACGCCTTCAAAGTCCACTAGCTGTCCTGCAGCATTAACATTATCGTCATTATACCAGGAATGTGCCAGTCCAAGGTAATGCATCTTATCCAGCTCTTTTGACGCTTTTTCCCTAACTGATTCCTTTTCTCCATTCTTTAGATTAAAAACTCTTATCATAGACTTTGTTTTTCTTGTCAGGATTGCCAAAGGCTCATTATTCGGCCCCCTTATGTTGTAAAGCATTGCCACGCCCAAGGGTTCTGGAACATTAAGCCCGGCAATATAAAGGTAGACATTGGCAAGATGCTCGTAAATTGCCTTGTCTTTTATCATTCCGCCAATTGGATCTGGAGACTCTCCACTCCTCCTTGAGCCATAGCTGCCTGTTGGCTTGCCATTTACTGTCCCAATGCCCTTAACCTCAATTCCAGAGTCAGGAAGCCAGCATGTCCTTCCGCCAGTGTCTGTTATTTTAGGGACTGCTGTTATGTCCCCATTGTCATCCCTGAGCATTGGCGGCAAGTCACCAAAAACCCTTCTCCCATGGGCTTTTGAAAGCTTGTAAGAGGGCATTATCTTGTTATTGTCTACGAAATA
>JBDRFS010000055.1:0-4677 GCA_043818535.1 Candidatus Woesearchaeota archaeon | reverse complement strand
CATACGTATTAAGAAAAAAATACGCCACGATGAGGAAGTTCAGGAAAGAAGAGCTCTGGGCGCCAAGCTATTACTGCGGCACAGCAGGGCATGTGAGTCAGGAACAAGTCAGAAGGTACATAATGGAACAGACCAGCTTCCATTATACAAAAAAGGAGAGCACACAACAAACAACATTGTGCCGCTTCGCGGCAGAGGCCTTTCATCGCCGAGCTGAAGCCGCGGCGTCTTCGGCCTGAACTGATAATAGGATGCGGGAAGCACGCGTTTCAATCCCACGCACAAGTAACTAAAGAGATTCCTACATTGAAGCTTGAAGCCATATGCGATATCTCTAAAAACTCATTAGATAAATTTGAAACCCAATATGGTGAAGCATTAAGGAAGTTCACATCAGAAGAAGATCTTCTTAATGACAATATCGATGCTGTAATCATCGCCACACCTGACGACTTGCATACAAAAAGCCTTTATGCAGCACTGAAAGCCGGGAAGCATGCCTTTGCAGAAAAGCCATTGGCAACAAATGAGAAAGACCTCAAGCTCCTTGTAAAAGCCATAAGGCTTTCAAAAGAGAAAGGCCTTGTATTAACAAGCTGCCATCCTAGAAGATTCGACCATCCTTTTGTCTGGATTAAAGAAAACAGCGAGGAATTAGAAAAAGAACTAGGAAAAGTAATCTCTTTTAACTTTGATTTCTCATACCACAAGCCTTCAAAGGACTGGAAACATGAACGAGGGCTTTTGATGGACCATATTAACCATGAAATAGACCTTGTAAACTTCCTTTTCAGTCACTCAGGATTTAGTTCAACAAAACTAATTGACGAATTTGACAGGTATCAAGTAGTGGGAATCAGGGATGACAACATTGCATTCTCATTTGAAGGTACAAGGAGGCTTGATGCCAGAATATATTCCGAATTTGTCAAGATAAGGTATGAAAAAGGTGAAGTTGCAATCAATGCCGGAATAGGCTCGGCCACGATTTACAATCACGATTCCAAAGAGATAAAAAGATTAGGCATCAGCCGAACAGACTATTGGGTAAGGTTCAAAAGAACAAATGAGAACTTTGCATTAGCAATAATGGGGAAGAGCAAGAACTACCTTTCTCCAGAAGACCTTTTCGTAAATACCGCTATCTCAATAAAATTGACAGCCCAGAAGCGCTGGAGATATTCTAGTAAGTAAAATATCAAGGGAAACAGTTTTATACTTCCCTGCACAACAGAATATTATGGTCTCAAAGAGCACATTCAGGGCTTTTGCAGTACTGAGCATAATAATAATCCTTAGTTACGCGTTCTTCTATCTTTACTCAACCGCAGGAAGCGATTCCACAATAAAAATCTCAGGTGATGACCCGTGCACAATACAAGGCGGAAGGTGCAGCGATACTTGCCAAGAAAATGAAGACTACGATGGCACATGCCAGGATAAGAGGAACTGCTGCAAAATCAAGACTGAAGGCTCAGAAAGCGACCGCTACTTTTACAACCTCGCATTAAGGCTCAAGGAGCTTAGCGAGTGCAGCCAGATAGTTAACGAAGAGCTTTCAGCAGAGTGCAAGCTTATAGTCCTTGACCTGAATTCTATGGACTTTGCCTTAAAATACAACGACATAAACTATTGTGATAAAATAGCCAGTGACACCATAAGGCCAGGATGCATTACTGAGATGGCAATAGCAATGGCTTCCCCCTCATACTGCAACAGGATAACCGGCGCATCCTCATCAGACATGTGCCACAAGAGCTATGCCGTTGCAAACAAGGACAGCACCATCTGCGCTAATGACATAAAGGATGAATCCATAAGGGAAATGTGCTACAAGGCAGTTGCTGTCGAGCTAAAAGACAGCTCGAAATGCGATATGATAACTAATATCAGGCTCTTAGAAAAATGCGTTATTGATTCAGAAGCCAGGAAACTTCTTGAAGGCTATGCAGACTGCACAGTGCTTGAAGAAAACGAATGCATAAAAGAAATGGCATGCAACGCATTTTATACAGCACCAAAATGCGAAGGCTGCCCGCTTAAGGAGTTTGAAAGCTGTATTTTTGACTTGGAGCAGGCCTGCATACTATCTAAGGGGAAATGGGAAGCTGGCACATGCGAGTGCCTAGGAAACAGCGCTTCCTTTGGCAGCTACGGCTGCATTGAATGCCAGGCATTTGAACATCAAAAAGCAAAAGAAATCTGTGAGGGCTTAGCATAAACTTTTTAAACGCCCTTAACCAATAAAAGGAATATAGATGTCATTCATTAAAACATTCAAGAGCCTGAAGAGGCTTAGGCAGATAAGCAATGTACTCTTCAAGGAAGAAATGGGATATGTCATAGACAGGCTTAGGCTGAAGAAACATCTTGACCTGCACAAAAAGCTCAAGGCAGGGGAATTCATCAAGCCCATAGACTCGCCAGAAGTAAGGCTCAGGAGGGTTATGGAAACTTTAGGCGCGACCTTCGTAAAGTTTGGCCAGCTTCTCAGCTTAAGGTATGATGCGCTGCCAGCCAAGTACTGCGATGAGTTCTCAAAGCTGCAGGATGATGTGCCCCAGTTTCCGTACGCAAAAGCAAAGTCCATAATAGAGACTGAACTAAATAAGCCAATCACGGAAATTTTCAAGACTTTCAACCCAACGCCAATAGCCGCAGCTTCTGTTGGCCAGGTGCATGTTGCAACATTGAAAACCGGCGAAGTTGTTGCAGTAAAGGTACAGAGGCCAAAAGTTGAGGAGACCTTCCATATTGACATAGGCCTCCTGCATTATCTTGCAGACATGGCAGAAAGGCACTACCCAGAGCTAGAGAAATACTACCTCAAGGACCTTGTAAAAGAGTTTGAGAAATACACAGAGCGTGAGCTCAATTACAAGATGGAAGCAAAGAACATAGACGATTTCTACAACAGCTTCAAGGACAATACAGTGGTCAAGATACCAAAGGTTTACTGGGACTACACCACAAGAAGGGTCCTTGTAATGGAGTATGTGAAGGGTGTCAAGATAAGCGATGTTGATAACTTCAGGAAATACCGGAGCAACAAGAAACAGGTGGTGGAGAATGTCCTTTCTTCGGTCGTAAAGCAAATCTTCGTACACAAGATATTCCACGCAGACCCGCATCCCGGGAACATCTTCCTAAGGACAAACAACAAGATAGCCTTCCTTGACTTTGGCATAGTTGGAAGGCTCACTCCAGAGATGGTAGAGAACATTGAGGACCTGGTGATAGGGGTTGTCAAGCCCGACATAAACCTCATAGCAAAGTCTTTCGTAGAGATAGGGACTTTAGACGACTCGATAGACCTTAAGGCATTCAAGACTGACCTTGTAGATGCAATGGCCATGTATTACAATACTTCGCTCAAGCATGCGGATTTGAGGGGATTTTTTATGACAAGCCTTGCCTTAAGCAGCAAATACAATCTAAAGCTCCCATTGAATTTCGTTTTGCTTATCAAGTGCATCACAACTTTAGAAGGGTTCTGCATTAAGTACTACCCGGACATTAATGTTGTGCCTTTTATGAGGCCTTATGTTACAGAGATGGTAAAGGAGCGTGCAAGCCCAAGGTACATACTCAATTCAGTAAGGAAGAACCTTATAGAGACAACAGGCTTCCTAAAAAGCCTGCCTTCAGACTTCCACACGCTTATCAGGACATTGAAGGGCGGGACAAAGACAGAGATGGAGATGAAGGACCTTAGGGAATTCACCATAGAGCTTGACAGGTCAAGCAACAGGATGACTTATGGCATGATAATCGCTGCACTCATAATAGCATCTGCCATGATAATAAAGATGGAAATACATCCTATATACTATGGCATACCATTTTTGGCTTACATCTCATTAGGGCTTGCCATCATAATGTCATTCATACTCTTTGTCTCCATAGCGAGAGAAGGAAGCGAGGTGAAAAGATGAAAGAACTTAGGGATATTGCCAAGAAGGCGTTTCTTATTGGTATAGGGCTGAGTGTCGTTACAAGGGATAAGGCCCAGAAGATTGCGAAAGAGCTCCTTGCTAAAGGGAAGGCCAATGAGAAGGAAGTTACTGACTTTGCCAGGAAGATAGTTGCAGAATCGCAGAAGAAGGAGAAGATGATAAGGGCAAAGATTGAGAAGGAAACAAAGAAAGCACTTTGTATGGCCATGAAGAAGTCCGGCAAAGAGCTAAATATACTAAAGGCAAAGCTCAAGACGGTTCAGAAGCCTAAAAAGAAGAAAGCAAAAAAGAAGCGTTGAATTTTTTTTTATTTTTTTTAGAAGCAGCAAGGCTTGAATTTCTGTAGAATGTTAAGTGCCGATGAGGAGTTATAAGACAAACTATTGCTGGCTGCTTATCAATTCTTCTGCCCTTTCAATCATTGGCTTCTTTAGCGCAATGAAAACTCCGCCAGACTTCCCCTTGACAAAGGTTGTCTCACCTTCCTTGATAACAGAAGCAATAGCTTCACCCTCTATGTCAATATGGGTTACAGTAGCACCAGCCTTCCCTTTCTCATGGATATACACTTTTATCCCTTTGAGTTCATGCTTCCCTTCTGCTTCTCCAGTCATTTGAAGTAATCCCCCATATTGAAGAACATGGGCTTTTCAGTAATATTCATAATATGCTCGGCAGTAGGCGTCCTCCTCCCATCAATAATGAATGCTTCAGGATAGAC
>JBDRFS010000054.1:0-22260 GCA_043818535.1 Candidatus Woesearchaeota archaeon | reverse complement strand
TGCAACAACTCTGCCATAACTCTTTCCAACTGGAACTATTGTTACGGTTTTCCCGCCAATTAATCTTCTTAATCTGTCAGTGGCTTTTTTTCCGCCAGGCTGGTATCTTTCAGGGGCATTTACTCCTGCCAATCTAACACGGTTTGTATTACCAATCTTTCTACTAACAATAAAAGTATCCCCATCAATAACTGTTTTAACTTTTCTTCGCATAACCATATTAAGTTCCTCCCAAGAGTTTTTCTGTTATATCTAAATCCTCAAAGAAAACACGGGCTAGAATATAATCCTTACATTCATTCGTATCCATATGGGGTTCTTCTGAGTATTCCTCAGCTATTAAGCGCAAACATTCACTTAAATCTTTCAAAAATAATTTGACTCTTTTATTCTTCTTATTCAATATGTACAACTGAGTCTTACTAACAATGCGAGATTTTATAACATATCCCTTCTCCTCAAAATATTTGATTACTTCATATATCTTTGGTTTTGATATTCTTAGTTCCTTTGTTATATCACTAACAGCAAAATCCAAATCTTGGTTTTCAAGTATATACTCGAGAATGCGGTTCTGTATTGTATTCCCATAAGTTTCACAGAATGCTCCTATTTCAGCCATTTCAATCATCTCTCCTTATCTTAATCATTTCATACACTTCTTTCAAGTTTCTGGGATTCAAGCTTATATGCCAGTCTGATCCTTTCCCGGTTCTTTTTTTAGTTTTCAATATAAGCTGGTTGTTGATTGCCATCTTATACTCCTTCTTAAACTCCTTGTATTCATTTCCTTGCAACCACTTGGTTTTTGTCTTTACTAATTTTTCTTCTGGTGTATGTTTAGCACCTTGCTTTTTTTGGCTTGGTGTGCTTTTAGCTTGTATGCCTTATTTGCTCGTGCTTAAGGTGAAGGTAGTTAATTTTTCTTAACTATCTGTTAAAAATAAATTACTATATATAAACTTTTCGTTTTTTGGGCGGCTTTGTGGCCATTGTTCTACTCTACAACATAAATTTATTAGTTTAACTTTCTAACAATTAGAGGTAGCATAAAACCCGACGCATTATATCTTACGTGTAAATCTCGGCGGGGGCACTATTTTCTTCAGAAGCTGGGCTGGCAGAATTTGTAACCAGATATGGTATTGCGGCTGCCAAAACATCCTGCAGCACAAATCATCAATGCCTCAACTGCTCGTTAATGCTCTTCAGGTTATACAGGATCACTTTTTGCAGGACATCGCCCAACTTATCATCATCTCTTCTCTTGGCGCCCTTGGTACTGAACAAATAACCCTCCAACAGGCCCAGCGGGATATCAATTATTGGGATGCCCTTGCCCCTTAAGATATGGAATGCCAATAGCCTTGTTGTCCTGCTGTTGCCATCTTGAAACGGATGGATAAATTGGAATTCATTGTGAAAATACGCGGCAAAATTAATAATTTTATCAATCTCTGCTTTATTCTTCATGAATTCTTTGTACTCTTTTAACAACTTGTCCATCCTGGCCCCAATCTCTTCCGCTTTAGCAACCTTAAAATAGGGGTTGTTTTTTATATAAACCGGGATTTTTCTAACTTGCCCTGCAAAAGGTTTGTGCCTCATGGCGAGGTAGTGGTAGTTCAATATTGTATCTTGGTCTAAAAGTATTCCCTCGGAGGCGTCATTCAGCATCTGTTGGACTGCCTTTTCGTAATTCTGGACTTCCTCTGCTGTTTCAAGCTTCATGTCCCTTGGAACAACCTTCTCTTTTAGTAAGGAGATTGTTTCAGGCAGGGTAATTGGATTCCCTTCTAAATTCAAGCTGTGTTGGATAAACTTAAACTCATAATCTTCGATGAGCTTTTTATATTTCAGGGGATATTCCCTCTCAAGTTTCTTGAATCTGGAAATCTCTTTTTTTATGTCTTCCAGATAATTTTCTTTATCCTTCCTTACATGCACTTTGTGGCCAAAATAGGCTAAAAGGTCTCCCAGGAAGCTATTGTAGGGAATGGTGGCTTCTAGGGGCTTTCTTGAAATGACTGTTAGAAAACCTGAGCGGGATAAAATATCAATGTATTTCTTGTAGGTTTCTTGCCGAATCTTGAAATCCTTAATTGTAAACCTCCCTTTTAATAAGGCTTTTGAAATAAAAGCGGCCAATTTTTTATTCAGGAGCTTATTATAGTCTATTCCATTATTCATGCAATATCTGATCATCTGGAAAAGCAAGTCTTCCTTTTTGGACCTTATTGCCTGAAAACCCTGTTTCCCCTTTTTGATAAGGCCTTTTTTTTCTAGTTCTAGGAGTGTTTGGTATATTGCATGGTATTCTGAACTGCTTTTCTTGAGGAACCGCAGGAGGTAGGCAGTGGTCCTGGCGCCCCCTGTTGAGTACAGGATGTAAAACAAATCATATTTGCCTGCCATGGCTTTGGTAAAGGTTTCAGGGTTTATAAGTCTTTCTATTCACTAGTAAAAATTAACTTTATTTGAAGATTATGGCGGAAATAGGGCTAAATCTTGTCTGCATTATTCAATTATTGTCCCATTTACTACTATTTCTTAATTTTTTGTTAAACTTTATGCGTTAAATAGGGCAATCCTACTCGGTCAAAAAAAGATAGAGCAGCTGGACAGGGCTTCTGCCATCCTTGATGAGTACAAGGGGATGATGGACTTCAAGCCTGTGAGCTACAGGGGGAAATAGTAATTCTTTTTTTGGAAGCCAGCATTGCAGCTTTTGTAACTAATGGCCGTCAAGGCTTTCCTTTGGGACAGAAGAAGCAGAGCAGACTGCTGAAAAAGTTTAAGAAATGACAGAAAAATAATCCACTTCTGGATAAGCTTAAGGCTGTCTTTTGGGAAGGTTTCTTAGAAAGCTGGGCTGGCTTGGTGTTGAAGCCACTGCTGCAGTTAGCTCTGGAAGCTTCTTAGACCAGTAAAACAACTGCAAGTATTAGTTCAGGAATCCTTCTCCTCATTGAAAGCATTCTCATCTATCATGAACTGCTTCCCACAGCTTGGGCACCAGTGCATGCCATTAAAATAGTTCTCAAACTCCGTGCTGCACCTGTTGCAGAGTGTCATAACCAGAAGAAGAGTGCTGTTATTTAAATATTTTTGCTTACTTGGGACCAAGCATGTATGGCACAGCCAGGAGCACTGCCAGGACAGCAGAGCTGAAATAAAGGTTGCCCTCAATGCCCATGATGTGCTGGAAGTAGTAAAAGAAGAAGTATAATGCTGTTACTGAAATCGCCCCTGCTATAACATCCTTAAGTCTCATAATCTACACCCAAGATACTATAGGTTAAGTCCTTTATTAAGCCTATCGGTTTCAAATCAAAAGCTTTTTAAATAAGGTATTAAGTCTTAAAGCTCAGCGGGGTGGGGCAGTCAGGAGTGCCCGTCGGGCTCATAACCCGGAGGTCGGTGGAAGCAGTTGGAAGGACTGCTGCCGAATTCAAATCCACCCCCCGCTATCCTTCCAGTATCTCCGCAACTAGAAAATTAGGTGTATTGTGGGTGTTAAATGAGGAAATTTGAGGGTTTTATATTGGAGTTGCCCGATGAACCCCCAAATACAAACGGATTGCGTTTTGAGCTGCTTCTTAAGAGAATAAGCTTAATTGATGCTACCTGCGTAGATACTAATTCTTGGCAAGTTATATAAACCCCCATTATCTCCCAAGAAGAAATGTCAGACGCACTTATCATAACAAGCCCCTTTTCAGGCAGGAACAAGAAGGACAAGAAAAGGATAAAGCGGCTAGAAGGGATAGTAAAAAAAGCCGACAGAAAAAGCGGCAACAGTAAGAGAAGCGAAGTAATAGTCACATCAAGCGTAAGCCAGCTCGAATATGTGGTGAAACAGATCTTTAAGTTAAAGCCTGAAGTGATAGTAATGGATGGCGGTGATGGGACTGTTGCGCTGTTTGTGGGGCTGCTTCTGCAGCATATGCCAAAGGGTTATAATCTTCCATATCAGGCGCTTCTGCCAGGCGGCACTTTCAACCTTATGGCAAAAGTTGTCGGGTCAAAAAAGTTTGACGAGGAAAAGTACCTTGAGGATATAATAATGGCCACAGACCTTGAAAAGCTTCCGGTCAGGGACTTTGACATGATGAAGATAAGGGATGACAGGGGTGTTGAAAAATACGGCTTCTCATTCGGAGTAGGGTTCCCTGTAACGCTGCTTGAGGAGGCATACAAGCAAAAGAAGTGGAAATACCTGTGGCTCAGCTGCGTAGGCGCAAAGCTTATTGGCTCTATTGCGCTGCAAAAGACTTTTGGAAGGGTTCTCCCCAAAAAATGGGTTGCCGGAATCCAGAGCTTTCTGAACGACTATTACCAGAGGTTTGGGAGGAAATACCATCTTAACATTAATGGGGACGAAGGAGAGTGGTTCGGATTCATGGCCCAGACAATACAGACAATCGGCGCACCATTCTCAAAGCCGTTTTACATGGCGCATCTCTCACAAAAGAAGTTCCATGCAATGGGCACAAAGCTCAGCGTGATAAAGGACACTGATATTTTCAGCATGGCGGCCTATTCCTGGATGATTTATACAGGCAGGGGCAACCTCATCCAGGGGCTTGACATAAACCGCCAGCTTGACAAGACTTATATCACTTCTGAAGAAGAGTTCAAATACCAAGTAAACGGCGACCTGGAGCATAGCAATGGGAAAAAGTTTATAGCCAACAGGGTTGACATAGAGCCTGGATCAACCTTGCAGCTAATACTACCACAGCCCAAGCTCTAGAAAACGTTAAATACATCATCTTTCTACCAAGCCTTATGCAAAAGCTTAACTTCATGAACTCGAAAGAAGTAAAAGTCTTAATTAGGGAGCTTGAGGAACAGTACGGCTGCCAACTTAAGATAGAAAGGGCTTTACTCAAGAGCTCAAAAGACAAGGTGTACGCAATAAGCAAGGATTTTGCCCAAATCAACGACAAACAGCTAAGGGTTAACAACCTGGGCATGTATTTCTGCAAATTTGAAAAAGACGGAATAAGGCTTACAATAGAAGGCGCCCAGCTTCTTAGCCCAAAAAAGAACTTCATAGACATAAATAAAGAGGAAGCAGCAAAGTGGATAAGGGGAGAGGACATAGAAACGGATGCAGAAGTTTCCGGCTACATAATAATAAGGCACAACAATGACATAATAGGCTGTGGGAAGTTCAAGGAAGGGAGGATCCTCAACTACACGCCAAAAGACAGGAGAATCAAGGCCGCACAGTGAATGATAAGCTTTATTAAGATTACCTGACAATTATAATTTATGGGATATCTAAGAGAGGTTTATAGCTCATTGGCAGCATTGGCAAGGAACCCTAAGATGATGTTGCCGGACCTTGTTTGGATTCTGGGAATATTCCTGACAAACTATCTTTTCTTCCAGACCAGCGGGATTTTAAGGTTCATCCAAATGCAGGACGTACTTAACCAGCTCCTGCTGATTGACTGGATAAGGCTAATAGCCTCAATAACAGTGCTTGCCTTCACGCAGTTCTTTTGGGGCGCAGGCATAGAGACACTGAGGTTTACCATGGTTAAGGATGTTACCTTGGGAAAGAAGCCAAGCCTCTTGAGGGCATTCAAGGTTAAAAGGGTTTACCTTTTCAGGCTTATAATCGTTAAGGCGCTTGTTTACTGCATAATCATAGTTGCTTTCCTGCCAATGATTGGATTTGGGATGATAGCAAAAGCATACTTTGGGCCTGTTGCATACTACATAATAATAGCCTTTTTGGCAATAGCAGCAACGCTGTTGGTCCGCATAGGGCTTCTTTTCAGGCATGCCCTGCTTTTCATTGCCACAAAGAAGGCTGTTGAGGCGGTTAGGCTTTCATTTGCAATTGCAAGAAAAAAATTAAGGCACACATTCATGGTATGGCTGGTGATTACTGCAGGCTTTTTGGTTATTGCACTTTTTAACTCTTCTATCGGCTCTCTCTTTTACTTAATCAGGACAGAATCAAACCTTTCCCTTATTGCCGGCATAGTAATAAGCCTGCTTTGCGAGAGGTTTTACAGGATATGGGAGTCCATCTATATCTTCAAGAACTTCAAAGCTTAATCCTCATAAAGTCTTCTGCGCATTCTGCCTGCTTGAAGACTTCCCTTGCCTCTTTCTTAAGCTTGGAGACAGACCTGTAACGCTGGCTGAAGTGTGTCAGCACAAGCTTTTTTGCCTTGGCTTTCTTTGCAGCCTCTGCTGCCTGGACAGAAGTCATGTGCTTTGTAACAATTGCCTTATCTGCCATATCTTTCTCTAAAGTCGCTTCTGATATGAACAAATCAGTATCCTTGGCGAGCTTCACCAGGTTACTGCAGTATAAGGTATCAGTAGCTATTGCTACCTTTTTTCCTTTTTTAACAGAAGTGACGTCTTCTGCCTTAATATTTTTCCCTTTCCACTCGATGTCCTTGCCTCTCTGCAAGTGCTTCAGTATGGGCCCTGGCTTCAGCCCAAGCTTGCTAAGCTTTTCCATGTTTATCCTTAGCTTGTCCTTTTCCACAAACCTGTAGCCCAGGCAGGGAGAAGTGTGCTCCAGCCCATATGCTTCTATATAAAAGTCCTCTGTTTCCAGGAACTTTCCTTCTCCGGTTATCTCGTGCACCTTTACCTGCACTTTTTCCTGCAGGACAAATGCTCTTAACATCCTTTCAATGAAAACAGGCGTTCCCCTTGGCCCGTAGACCTCAAGCGCCTTGCTGTAGCCATTTGCCCCCAAGGTCTGTATTAATCCTGGAATGCCCAAAACATGGTCGCCGTGCCAGTGCGTTATTAAAAGCCTGGTAACTTTCATTGGGCTTATTCCGGCTATCCTGAACTGCCTCTGTGTTCCTTCGCCGCAATCCACCAGTATATTTTCAGCCTTGTAAGTAAGCAGAATAGCACTATGATTCCTTTCCTTTGTCGGCACCATTGATGAAGTGCCTAAAAATGTGATTTCCATAGTATAAGCGGTTAGAATATAGTTTATATATTTTGTGCCTTATTAGCAGCTGGAATGTATCGCAGTAAAGCTCTTCGTGGCCTTCTTTGCCTTCAATATGTTCCAGCCCATGCTTCTGAATCGTATTCTTTCACTCTTTCTTCAACTGTCTTGTCCGCCAATCCCTGTTGCATGAGCCATAATCCCTTCCCATAGTTCTCTTCTTCTAAAATATAAATCTCCTTCTCTGACAAAGAATCAAGCTTTGGAGAAAGTTCCAGCCATTTCATGGCTTCACTGTACTCGTAATCAGAAATAAACCCGTATTCCCTCAATAACCTAAACTTCCCAGAATGAATTCCAGAATCACTGGCATCTATTGAAAATATGTGCGATTCGTTTTTTAATTCTTCAAGGCTGTTTTTTGTGAACTCAGGAGGGAAGATGCCGTAGGAAATCCTGTGGACTTCCTCAACATGCTCTGCAATGTCCTCCCTAATATTCTTTGCAGCATAAGGCGTTATGAACCCTGAGGGTGTTTGGAATATTTTTTTCTCTCCAGTTAGAAGGACAAAAGTCACCCCGGAAATGCTATCCTCATAATCCCTAACATTCAGTGCTTTCCACTTTGCCTCAAATTCATTAGCCTTATCTAAGCCATGATGGTAGGAATGTGCAATCTCATGCCTTATGCTTTGGTCCATGCTATAATTGTCTAGCTTGCCATCATCCTTGACTATGCATATCTTGTCCTTTTCTAGCAGGTAGCCGAAATAGACGTCCTTATTTGAAGCAGCCATTGCCCATCTGGGCAGCAGGTAAAAATCTATGTGGTATGAAGGGGCAAAGACGCCTAATACCCTCTTAAATGATTGTAGCTCATCCTCAGATCCATACAAGGAGACGTCAAATTCCTCTTCAAATTTTTTTTGCTCTTCTGGCTTCCAGATATTCTTGCCATACTTTGAAACTAGGCATTCAAGCCTTTCATTAATACCCTTAATTTCCTTGCACTCTTCGGCCTTGTTTTTTTCCACTAAACTAACAGCTGCCCCTTTGGATGAGGATAAGGCCTGAGCAAACTTCTGGCTGCAGCTCTCACAGTTTAAAGAAGCATATACCAGGCCACAAAAGGATGCTGCTCCTGCCAGACCAAGTATCGCAGCCAGTACTTTCTTACTTTTTCCAGATTCAGGAGTCCATTCTTTAGCCATCAAATGCCTCTTATTTAAGGTGCCTTTATAAATCTTTTTGCATTTTTGGCATCAAAGCCCAAGATAGCAGAGTCCCAATATTTTTTCCGCCTTTTATTTTTGAATAGAAGCCAGAATTGCATCTTCTGTATCAATGGATCGCAAATCTTTCTTCTCAAACAAGAAGGGCATGGCAGGCTCCTAAAGCAAAACCTTTATATTTGGCACATTGCTTTTAATGCTTATGGCAAAGAAAAAGGACGCTCAAAGTGGAGAGCCATCTAAGGAAAAGGTAAAGGCAGATCTATCTGACGGGATGGTTGTAGCAGAAGCCAATGACTCAGCCCGGGAGCTTTACGATAAAGGGAGATACGGCGAGCCTTTTGCAAAGCAGAAGTTCCAGTATTCCCTTCTGGAAGCGCTTTACCTGATTGAGAGGGAAAAGATAGAGGTAGTTTCAGGCAGGAAGAGCCTTGACTTTGACGCTTTCCTTAAAAAGGCCAAAAGGCTTGAAAAAAACTTCTGGATACGCTACTCTGTGTTCAAGGACATGAGGAACAGGGGCTACATAATCAAGACAGCCCTAAAGTTCGGAGCTGATTTCAGGGTGTATGACCGCGGCATAAAACCTGGAGAGGACCATGCCAAGTGGGTGGTCTTCCCTGTGCATGAAGTATCAAGCCTTACATGGTATGAGTTTTCAGCCAAGAACAGGGTTGCCCACAGCACAAGGAAAAGGCTGCTTCTGGGAGTGGTAGATGACGAGGGGGATGTCACTTATTACGAAGTCAAGTGGGTCAGACCGTGAACTATTTAAATCTAAAAGTCTGGTAAAATTAAGATGAACGATAAGGAGAAGAAGGTTCTGGAATTTGTAAGAAGGAAAGGCCCTGTATTGCCCGTAGAAGTAAAGAAAGAAATAGGCGGGGACACTATGCTGATGGGAGCAATACTTTCTGGGCTGATAGAGAACAAGCACTTGAAATATACTATTGCTAAGATTGGCGGCTCTCCGCTGTATTACATTGAGGGGCAAGATGCAAAGCTTTCAAGGCTAAGGGGCCATCTTTCAGAGAAGCCTGGCAAGGCTTATGACCTGGTGAAGGAAAACAAGGTGCTTAGGGACAGGGACTGCGAGCCGTGGCAGAGGGTTGCGTTAAGGGAGATAAAGGACTTTGCAAAGCAGCTTGATGCCAACATAGGCGAAAAGGAAGAGATATTCTGGAAATGGCACCTTGTTTCGGATGATGAGGCGGGAAAGCTTGTCTTTGAGATGATAAAGGATGAGCTGCCTGAAGATACGAGGAAAAAGCTGGAAGAGCAGTATTGCCCGAAGGAAGAGAAGCCTTCTGAGGAAAAGCAAGAGCCTCAAGCGGAAAAAAAGCCTGAGCAAAAGGAGGAGGCTCCCAAGGAAGAGAATGCTTCTGAGGAAAAGCAAGAGCCTCAAGCGGAAAAAAAGCAGGAGGAAGAGGTCCCAAAGGAAAAGAAGCAAGATGTCCAAAAGGAAGCCAGGCCAAAGAAGCCGAAGAAGAAAGCAGAGGAAACATACAGGGCTGATGACAACAACGAAATGGCAGCAGAATTAGGAACATTCCACGCTAAAATAGCTGAATATTTAAGGGACAAGGACATTGTGGTAATAGAGCAGAAAGTCCTGAAGAAGGGCAAGGAGTTCAGCTTCATACTGAAAGTTCCTTCAACTGTGGGGAGGCTGAGCTATTATGCTGTTGCAAAGGACAGGAAAAAGGCTTCTGAAAAAGAGCTTTCTGATGCGTATGGAAAAGGTGAAGAGCTGAAGATGCCTGTAATGTTCATCTGCACAGGGGAGCTTTCCAAGAAGGCAAGAAAGTTCATGGAAGAAAAGCTTCCTGGAATGGTCTTCAGGAATATCTAATTCTTATAATCAGGAAAATTATCAAGAATATTATGATAATAGAAGCTGCTATTGTCTCTATTGAAACAGAGAAATGCCTTGATACCTCTGTTGCTGCGTGATTTGCAGCCATGTAATCTGTCATTACCGCTGCTAATGCATTATTCTTTATAAGCTTTTAAGCTTTAATTCGGAGGGTTTCCGGATGCGGAGGATTTTCTTTTTGGAAGCTAGCAATGCAGCTTTTGTTGCTAAGGGCCGTCAAGGCTTTCCTTTGATACAGAAGAAGCAGGACGGGCTTCTACAAAAATCCAGCCACCAAAAGCTTTATATAGGTTTTCACCACTCTAGAATGGTTATAAGATGGAAGAAAAAAAAGATTCTGCAGAGCCAATGTACATAGATATGAACCAGATGGAGAAGGACATAGATTCCATAATGAACAGCGCCGAAAAGATTGAAAACGCGTTCAGGGAATACAGCCAAAGCTCGTTAATAGTAGAGCTAATGCATCCGAATAAGGAAGATGGCTTTGACAGGGAGATTAGCACTTCACGCTCATCCCAGATGGAAACTGGCTTTTACGACCCTTATTTTGAGGACATCATGGAAGGGGGCTACGAATCGATGTCAATAGATGATAAGTTACAGCTTCTAAAGGCATCTGTTGAGGCTGGAAGAGGCAATATTTACGATTCTATATTTTACGATAATGCTTCCACAAGCGTTGGAGAGATATATCATGACATCCTGATGGATGATGAAGTAGATAAAAAGATATTCAATGGGACAAAAAAGCTTGAGGGCATTTACGAGCTTCTGTTCCAAGGCTTGGCAGTTTCTATTCACAGGATGGAAGAAGGCTCGGCAAATCTTATGGCAAAGATTCCAAAGAACCTGAGCGAAAGCCTTGAAGGGCTCATGGAAGACGTGGATCCAGAATACAAGAAAGAGAAGATGGAAGCCTTAAAGAAGGTGGAAGAGATAAGGGAAGACATGAGGCTTCTTTCCTGGCACCAGTACCACGCGCAATGCCAGAAGCAGGACATGAAGGCATTCAGGAACAGCATAAACACTCGCTTAAAGAACGCAATACTCGCTTCAGAAAGCTATGAAGGGGCAAAAGAAAACCTTAAGGAAGTGAGAGGAGAAGTCCTTTGGGAATACGATGACATGCTTAAAGGCGCGCTTGCAAGGTTTTCAGAAGAAAGCCTGAAGCCATTCAGGACGGAAATAAGCTGGATGCCTGCGCTTGTTGACGAGATTCTTGCACTTTCAAAGTCAGTAGAGCACATCTGGAGAAACTTTGGAAGGATGGAAGATGCGTATGATGTGATGCTGGACAATGCAAAGAATATGGGCAAGGCACTAGGAATGCTTAAGGAAGTGGCGCAGTATGCTGACAAGGATGGCAACAGGGCAAAGTCCAAGCTCAAGGCAACATTAAGGAAATGCGTGGACGACGTGAGGGCAAACCCTGGCAGGGATTCAAAACAGGAGATGAGCCTCCCGTTTATGGATTCCAATCTTATGGCGCTGATCAATTACACGGGAGAGAAGATGGCAATCCCGGCATTCTACCAGTCCCTGTTCTACAATAGCGAAGTAGATGAGAAGATTTTCACCCTCAACAAGGACATCGCCATGCAATATGATCATGACATAAGGGAAGTAATCAACACATCAAAGAATTACAATGAGGCTGTTACAGACATAGAGTGGTTAAGGGTGCACAAGATAGGCATGTACCGGGGCATTCTAACAGCTATAGTTATGAAGAGCAAGAAGGTACTTTCAGGCCTTCCAGCTTTGGGTGCACAGGGTTTCTTCTCTCAGGTTAAAGGCTTGCCGTTCATAGGCCCTAAAGTCATGGAGATGGCAGAGCTTACAGGGAATGAGGAGCTAATAAAAAAGTTTTACATGCCAGCATACAGGGCGCTCATAGAGTATAACATAAAAAACAACATGATAGAGGACAGGGTACTCATGATGGCTGAGATGCTTGATGACGACAAAAAGCTTTTGAAAGAAGCTTACACTCCTATTGTTCAGGACATTAATTCTATGTTCAGGAGGACAGGAGACTTAAGGTACAGCCAGATGGCAAATTCAGTGATGGAAAAGACAGGGATAAAGAAGGAAGAAATCAAGGAAGAAAGCCTGATCATAATCCCAAGATAATTTCTTGCCAGCCTTAATTGATAATCATATTTCCCAAAAAAAGAAAAGAGGTGATATTTTTTCTAAACCCGGTTCTTCTCTTAAAATGTCTCCATTTCCTCATGCTGTTGCAATCAACAAAAAGAAATCTTAACCAAACTAAAGTTATATTGCGGCTGCTAAAAAAGAAAGAAATAATAAAAAATATTACATCATCCCCGGAGGCATGCCCATCCCGCCCATCCCGCCAGGAGGCATGTCCCTTGAGGAGCCAGAGCCTGCAATCACATCATCTATCCTTAAGATCAATTCTGCAACTTCAGAAGCGGACTTCACTGCCTGGGTCTTTATCTTCAAAGGCTCTATGACGCCCATCTTCCACGCATCCACAACCTTGCCTGAAAAGACGTCTATGCCTGCCCACTTCATGTTCTTGTCGTGCTTTGACTTAAGCTCAGTAAGCATGTCAATTGGGTCAAGGCCAGCGTTCTCTGCCAGCGTCCTTGGGACTACTTCCATTGAGTCTGCAAAGGCTTGCACTGCAAGCTGCTCCCTGCCGCTAAGCTTGTTGGCAAACTCCCTCAGCTTCTTTGCAAGCTCTGTCTCAGGAGCTCCTGCGCCGGCAACAACCTTGCCATCCTTTAATGCAGCCACGACATCGCCAAGGGCATCCTTCATAGCACGCTCAACCTCTGCAACGACATGCTGTGTGCCTCCCCTTACAAGAATGGTTACGGCCTTAGGATTCTTGCATTCCCTGACATAAGTCATTTCCTCGTCCCCAACCTTGAGCTCTTCCACAACGCCTGCATTCCCCAGGTCTTTCTTGCTGGCTTCCTTGATGTTCGTGACTATGGAAGCGCCGGTTGACCTGGAAAGCTTCTCTATGTCCCCCTTCTTTACCCTTCTTACTGCGTAGATGCCAGCCTTTGCCAGGAAGTACTGCGCCATGTCGTCTATGCCCTTCTGGCAAACAACAACATTGGCCCCTGTAGCTATAATCTTGTCGCACATCTGCTTGATGATTTTCTCTTCCTGGTCCACAAAAGACTGCAGCTTTGTAGGGTCTGTTATCTGTATCTTTGCATCTGTCTCAGAGCCCTTTATCTCCAATGCAGAGTTCAAAAGAAGAATCTTGGCGTTCTTGACTGCCTTTGGCATTGAGGAATGCACCCTTTCCTTGTCCAGCACAATTCCTTTTATAAGTTCAGAGTCTTCTATTCCGTCTCCTACCTTTTTCTCGATTTTTATGTCATCAAGATTTACTTCATTGCCTTCAATCACAGTGTCTATTGCGTCGACTATTAGGGCAGCAAGCTCTTCCTTTGCAGATTCAGCGCCCTTGCCGGTCATTGCGGTTATGGCAATCTTTATAAGAATATCCTTGTCCTTTTTGGTGATAGTCTCTGCCATTGCATTCAGAATCTTCTGCGCTTCCTCAGCAGCCATCCTGTAGCCCTTTGCTATCACAGTGGGATGTATCTCCAGGTCCAACAGCCTTTCAGCGTTCTTTAGCAAATCTCCTGCGAGTATGACTGCTGTAGTGGTGCCATCGCCAACTTGATCTTCTTGCGTCTTTGCAACTTCGACTATCATCTTTGCTGTTGGATGCTCGATTTGCATCTCGTTAAGGATTGTAACTCCGTCATTGGTTACTGTAATGTCACCGATGCTGTCAACGATCATCTTGTCCATGCCTTTTGGTCCAAGGGTTGTCCTTACGGTTTCAGCCACTAATTTAGCAGCCATTATGTTATTCCTTTGTGCGTCCCTGCCTATGGTCCTTGTTGAGCCTTCAGGCAGGATATAGATTGGTTGTTGGTTTTGTGCCATTTTATACCTCCATGTATACTGTTAAATATACGAATCTTATAGGAAATCATATACATCATTTATAAAGGTTTTGTATTTGTGATGCATTTCTTCCTTAAGGAGCCTGCAATGCCCTTCTTGTTTGAGAAGAAAGATTTGCGATCCATTGATACAGAAGATGCAATTCTGGCTGCTTGAATACAGAAATGTTTTAATTCAAAAGAAATGCCTGGCTCACCAGTAAACATTTTCACCAAGTTTTATAGCCAATTTCTTCTCCTTGAGGTATTGGCTAATATTGGTGTTAAACTTATTTTCCAGCAAATCAGCTTCTTTTCCATAAGCCTCTTGCTGGGATGCGCTGAAGTTAGGGAAGAAAGAAAACTCAACCAGGTCATCAGCCAGGCTTTTGTCTTTAATTCGCCACCATTTTAGCCCCGGGGCAGCTTTTGAGATGTAGAGCTTCGAGTGCATTGTAAACTTGGAGCCAAAACGGTATTCTGCCCACCCTATGCTATTAAGCCAGCCTTGAACTTCTTTCAGGTTGCATCTGTCATGCTCTCCACCAAACTTTTTCATCTCAAATACATTGTCATATATACTCACTATGTCATCCAGAACTTCCTTGGTCAATTCAGATTGCCTCATTAACGGGGTCTTCATTTTTTGCCCAGGGCTGATATCAACGAGCGAATAAGGAGGTCTTTTAAGGTGTAGGGCTTCCTTGCCAGCCTTGCAGCCTCTGCACAGGTCTCTTCCAAAGTAGAATAGATCGGGACATCCTGGCAGTCCTGGGAGCACCTTCTCCTGATGTACTTCTCTCCAGTAAATCCGTCTTCAATTCCTATAACGAGCTTAGAGGCGTATATCTGGTGCTTCATCTTCCATTCTGACAATTCAAACCTTGAGGTCTGGGCATATGCCCTTCTGCAAGTGTGCTCATGTTCCTTTGCCAGCCAGAACAGCACTGTGCCATCCTCTCCTGATTCTGCAAGATGGAAAGTCTCCCAGTCAACCTGCTCATTGTACATCTCTTGTGTGAATTTTCCTTTTTTTCTCCTGTTCCTGCGCGGGCAGGCTATGTATAAGTCAGGATCAATATTGTGTATGAGCTTTATTGCCTTGTCCTGCCAGTTTTTTGCACCCTGTATTGGCCCTGCTAAAAAGATTAACGGGCTGCCTATAGGACTAAGGTATTTTGGCGGCCGTATTACTTTTTCATTCATTTTGATCTATCCTCCCGAAAACATTATCATCATAGTATTTGTTTATTGCCTCATAGACAAAGAGTATCTCCTTTTCAGAAACAGGCCTGAAATGCCAGGCATCTGCTCCAATATTGACCATGTTCGGCTTTACCTTCCATAATCCATGTATGTGCCCCACAATGTTGAACTTGTCTGGCCTTCTATTGATTGGATAATGGTTGAGGTAGCAGTCAATATTCCCTACTTTCAGTTCCATGTCGTCTCTTATTTCCTTAAAGTGCTTTTGCAAGGAATCCAACTTATCCTCGTCATAGTTTCCAACAATAAGAATCCTGTTTTCGCAATAGATCTGGTCGAGCAGGGATACGCCCTTTTCATCCATGGCAACATCTCCCAAGATATAAAGCTGGTCATCTTCTTTAACAATTTCATTGGTGTTATTGATTATTGTCCTGTTCTGCTCTTGTACGGTTTTAAACGGCCTGAAGAAAGGGTTGAAGTCTCCAATCCTTGTCTCGTTCAGGTGCCAGTCTGAAGTGAAGTATTTGGCCATTCGTTATGGGATTCAAAACCGCTTTATAAAGATTTAGGTCTTTTTAGCTTAACAAATATGTTTTTTTTCCAGACGCCTTCCAGGTCAAGCACTTTTTTGGCTGACAGTACCCATTATGGGGGATAGTACTAATTAGCAATTAGCAATCGTGCTAATTAGTAATGAAAACCTTTATATACTACCAACTTGCTGTAATATACCATGATAAGTAAAGAATTACTGAAGAAAATCCTGCTGCGGCAGAAAGAGCAGTTTTGCGCCAAGAAGGGGACTGTAGAGAGGGACTTGCTTAAGGATATAGTCAAATGGTTTAATGATGAAAGGATCATGATAATTTCAGGGATAAGGAGGGTTGGGAAATCTACTCTTCTGAGCCAGATTATGGGACAGAAAAAAGGATGCTATGTTAATTTTGAAGATGAAAAGCTGCTTAACTTTAAGGCAAAGGACTTTGAATTCCTTAATGAAGCACTTGCTGAAGTTTATGGCACTTCAAAGGTATATTTTTTCGATGAGGTTCAGAATGTAGGCCAATTTGAGAGTTTTATAAGGCGCCTCCATGACCAAAAGAAGAAGATTGTGATAACTGGGTCAAATGCCTTGCTTTTAAGTGGCGAGCTGGGGACAAAGCTGACCGGAAGGTACAAGCTATTTGAACTCTTTCCGTTTTCCTTTGTGGAATTCCTGAGGTTTAAATCTGCTGAAAATGCTTCCATAAAGAGGAAACAGCAGTTGTTCAAAGAATTCTTTACTATGGGGGGGATGCCGGAATATCTCAAAAACAATGATCCAGATTACATCAGGACTGTTTATGAAAATATACTCTACCGTGATTTAATTGCCCGCTATTCCATAAGAAGGCAGAGAGTCGTAAAAGAGCTCGTTAATATGCTGGCAACCAATGTTTCTTCCAAATTTACGTATAATGCGCTTAAAAAGAGTCTCGGGCTTGCCAATTCAATAACTGTCAAAGAGCACATATGCCATCTTAGCGATGCCTATCTTTTTTTTGAGCTGGAAAAATTTGATTTTTCTTCTCGTCGAAGGATTGCAGCGCCAAAAAAGATATATTTTGTTGATCACAGCTTCTGCCAAGTATTAGGTACAGAGTTTTCAGCAAATAGCGGAAAGATTCTTGAAAATATAGTTTTTATAGAACTTAAAAGGAGAAGGAAGGAGCTGTATTATTTTTCAGGGGAAAATGAATGCGATTTTGTTGTTAAGAAAGGGGCAGGCGTGCAAGAGGCCATACAGGTCTGCTACGAGCTAAATGATGGCAATATGGAACGAGAAGTCGTGGGGTTGTTAGAGGCTATGCAAGCATTAAAAATAAAAAAAGGGATTGTCCTTACATACAATCAGAAAGATGATATAATTAAGGATGGCAAGAGAGTAAAGGTTATGCCTGTATGGGAATGGATGCTTGAAGATTAGTCCTTAAGCTTTTTTACTTGGCAGTGATTTTCGGATTATTTAGAAGCACGCTTTGCTCTGACTTTTTAGCGCATATGGCTTTGAAATAGATTTGAACCAGCAGCCCTAATGCCTGATCATTCTCAGCTTATTTGGAGAAGAGCATTTCGTGTTGGCGAACTGGAACGTGGCATATCTGATGTTGAACTTCTCCAGCCTTTTGTTAAGCTCTTGCTCTATGAGGACAGTATCACATATTTTTTCTGCATCAACAACAACATGCGCGCTCATAAAGCAGATGTTGGAGCAGACTGACCATATGTGCACTGCATGGACATCCTTCACTTTCTTGCTCCTCTTCATCTCCCTTATCACTTCATCCACATTAATGCCGAAAGGCACGCCTTCAAGGAGTATGTGCAAAGACTCCCACACAAGCCTTATTGCGTTATAGAGGATTATCCCAACTATCAGGAAGCTTAGTATTGGGTCTATAGAAACTATTCCTGTAAAGTATATGACAATAGCTCCGGCAATTACGGCAACAGAAGACAAGGTGTCTCCCAAGACATGAAGATAGGCTCCTTTCATGTTGAGGTCATGATGGCCATGAAGCTTGAACAGCACTACCAGGTTGGCTATAAGACCAACGGCTGCCACTATTAGCATTATCGGGGCATTAATGCCCTGTGGATCCATTATCCTCAGCACTGCCCTGTAAATAATGAACCCTGAAACAGCAAACATAACCAGGCCATTTGCCAGAGCAGCAAGAATCTCTGTCCTGTGCAGGCCGAAAGTCCTCCTGTTAGTGGGCATGCTTGAAGAGACCTTTAATGCAAAGAATGCGAGGAACAAGGCAAAGAAGTCCATCAGCATATGGAATGAGTCGCTTACCAAGGCCAGGCTGCCTGAGACTAGGCCGCCAATAAGCTCTACTATGAAAATAGAGCCTATTATGAGCATGGACCACTTTAAGTTGTTGGACTTGTGATGGTCGTGGCATTCGTGCATATTTATTTTAAGGTTAACAGGATATTAAAAGTTTGCTAAAGAAGAAAACTATTTAAGCTTGGGGTTTGTCTGTCTATACCATGAAAAAGATTTCAGAGTTAAGGAAATTTTACCAGCTGAAGAGCGTATACAGGGAGGCACCTGTCGGCGACAGGAAGGAAAGCTCTGCTGAGCATACGTGGAGCTGCCTGATTTTGGCAGACTATTTCATGAGCAAGATAAAGCTTGACAGGCTGAAGGTTTACGAATTACTGCTTTACCATGATGTTGTGGAGATAGAAGCGGGGGACATCCCGATTCATCATGAGGCAGAGAGGAACAACAAGAAAGAGGCTGAAAGGAAAGCCATGGAAAAATTAAAAGAGGAGCTTCCCCAAGAGCTAAGGCCCAAGCTGTCACAATTGTTCAAGGAGTTTGAGGAATCCTCTTCAACAGAAGCAAGGTTTGCAAGGGCCATAGACCGGATTGATGCAGTGATTCACGAGCTGGACTACAAGAAGCACTGGAAAGGCTGGTCAGAGGCGCAGTTAAGGAAATACAATGAAGAAGCCATAAAGGATTTTCCTGAGATTAAAGAGTTCTTTGAAGAGGTTGTGAAGTTTGTTAATAAAGAGGGGTATTTTGATCAGTAAGTGTACTTCTTAACATGCACTTTCTTGCCTAATCCCTTGGCCTTGTCTATTGCATCCTGCGTGCCTTTGCTGCCATTGGCCTGGAAGGCGTAGAGCTCATCACAATTCTCAACAATTGCAGTGTTTCTCGCATAGTAGCTTTCCTCATTTGCAGCAGAAAATCTTGTATTGTCAAATATTGCTTTCCTGTTGAGCTTGTAAATCTTTTGAAGCTGGGCTGTTATCTTTTTGGATTCTTCCGGCGTTACTATTCCTTCACTTGCCCATCTTTGATATTGCTCACATACCTCATTAAGCTTAATTGGAAGGAAAATCTTAATCCTGTCAGCTTGATTCATTGCAAGGGCTGCCTCATTGGCGAAATAGTCCACGCCTAAAGCCCCGCCTGTAATGATCCCGTTACCTTTTTTTAATATATCTTTTATAACCTTCTGGACATCTCTTCTTACTTTTTCGTTAGCGCCTCTCCAGCTGCCGCTTATCGCGTACCATTTCATGATTAAAACTATTGTTCCTATAATATATTAATCTTTTTAAGAGGCCTGCAATGCTTCTTTTGTCTGAGCAGAAAGATTTGCGGTCCCTTGATACAGAAGATGCAATGCTGGCTGCTTAAGATTTTTGGATTCCGCTGTTTGATTACCCCTTCTCCAGCTTGACAACCCTGCTTCTCCTGCCTGGCTTCAGCGAAGGCTCCAGAAGGCTTGTGGCATCTTCCTTCTTTGTTTCCTGCTCGGGAGAAGTTTTCTTCTTTTCCTGCTCCTTTATCCATTCAAGCTTCTGTGGGCACTGCTTGTTTATGCAGTACTCAAAAGGCCTCTTGCCCGCCCTGATTATGAGAACCAATGGGAATCCGCACCTCTCGCACTCCTTTCCGGTAGGCTTGGGCATCCCTGCTGGCAGGCTGAAAGTGTTCCTGCATTTCGGATAGCCTGAGCACGCAACAAAATAGCTCCTGTACTTCCTTGATCTTAGAATCCTCAGGTCAGAGTTGCAAAGCTTGCACTTCCCTACAATGCTTTCCTTGTCCAAGGTCTCTTTCCTGGCAGCTGCCAATGCATTTCCTATCTTGTCTTCGTTCTCCTTGAACTTTGAGAGAATGTTTGTGAGAACCTTCCTGGCTTCATTGAGGACGTCCTTTCCCTTCTGCTCTTTTTCACGAATCTTTTCCATGTCCTCTTCAAACTGCCTTGTCAGCCCTTCGTCAAGGATCTCAGGGCAGTATTTCTTTAATGTTTCCACAGTCTTTAAGCCAAGCTTAGTAACTTCAATTGGCGCCCCAGTAACATAGTTCCTGTTGAACAGCTGCTCAATTATCTCTGATCTTGTAGCTTTTGTCCCTAGGCCGTGCTTCTCGAGGTCCTTTATTATTGAGGCAGGAGTGTACCTCTTTGGCGGGGAAGTCTCCTTGTCATGCAGCCTTATCTCTTTTACATCCAGCTCCTGCCCTTCCTTGAGCTTTGGAAGCTCCTGCTCGTCCAGCTTTACATATGGGGCATACAAGTCGTGCCAACCCTTGTAAGTTGTCCTGATGCCCTTTGCATGGAATTTCTCTTCTGAAGCATTTATCTCAATTTTTGTGTTTTCCCTTACTGCCTCTTCGCCAAATGTTGCAAGTGTCCTTTTTACAATGAGGTCATACAGCTTTGCGCTGGCCCCCTTAAGGCTTGGTATCTCTCCTGTTGGGTAGATTGCCGGGTGTGCGGAATCCTTTTTTGTCCCGTTGTTCGGCTTCAATGCTTTCTGCTTAAGGAGCTTTTGGCAGGAATCTGCATACGCATCCTGCTTTGACAATGCTGTAATGACCTTCCTGTAGTTTACTGATTCAGGAAGCTGGTTTGAGCTTGTCCTCGGATAGGAGATGTAGGAATTTACGTACAGGTCCTGGGCTATGGAAAGCGTCTCTTTTGGCGAAATCCCAAATAGCTTGTAGGCTGCAAGCTGGAGTGCTGTAAGGTCAAAGGGGGAGGGCGGAGGCTGCTTTGTCTCTGTCTTCTCTATCTTCTCGACAACAGCGCCATCCTTTTTTGCGTTCTTAAAGGATTTGTTGGCTTCTTTCTTGTCCCAGAACTTGTCTGCTGAATGCAATGCGCTTAGCTCTTTGGCTATAAGCTCAATCTGCCAGAACGGCTCTGGCTTGAAGGCCTTTATCTCGTTTTCCCTTGCAGCAAGTATTGCCAGTGCAGGGCCTTGGACTCGTCCAGAGGACATTATCTTGAACATTCCGGTAGCGTTCTTTATTGAAAGCGTCAATGCCCTCGAAAGGTTTACCCCGTACCACCAGTCAAGCATGTGCCTTGCAAGCCCTGCATCAGCCTGCGGGAAATCAATATGGGGCAGTGCATGATCATACGCTTCAAGCAAGTCGTCTTTTGTCGTTGTGGAGAATTTCATCCTCCTTCCATCTTTCTGGTTGCAGGCGTAGTTTAGTATGTTGTATCCGATGACCTCCCCTTCCTGGTCAAAGTCTGTTGCTATCGTGAACTCTTTTGCCTTCTTGGCTACGGACTTTATTGCGTTTAAATAAGGCTTTGTGAAGCTTGAGGCTTTGTTGATTTCAAATACTGGCTTCCATTCCAAGTCAAACACTGGATAGGTCCATTTTCCCTTTTTTGCCTCTGCAAGGTTGTAAAGGTGGCCTACTGCGCATACTACGAATATTTTCTTCCCTTTATAGGTTAGTTCGTAGAAAGGGACCTTTCTCATATAGGTATTTTTTTCTGCTTTGCCATCTGAAAGTGAGAATGCTATCTTCTGCGCTGTTGAAGGCTTTTCTGTTATTATGAGCTCTGCCATACAAGATGGTTGTCCTTATGTTATATTAATAAGTTTCTATTTTTGTTGGAAGCACGCATCGTCTTCTTTTTCCGGTGCTTATGGTTTTGATTAAAAGAGAAACTTGACTTCCTTCTCGCTCTTTTCAGACTTGATAACGTGGTACGGCTGAGAAAATCCCATAGTGCGCATCCCACCTACCTTTGGAGTGTTCTCACAGACATAGACTTCCAGGGAATCGTCTTTCTCGATTAGATTGGTGATTTCTACACTATAGCCTCCTGTACTGCGGTTGCCCATAAAAACACCAATGACCATCTCTTTATCAAAATCTATTCTAGGCAATCTGGAATCTGGCACAGTTGCGGATTTGACTTCCATCCAGAGATCCTTCCAACTTTG
The DNA here is from genome assembly GCA_043818535.1 of Candidatus Woesearchaeota archaeon. GTDB lineage: Archaea > Nanobdellota > Nanobdellia > SCGC-AAA011-G17 > GW2011-AR17 > JBDRFS01. Next base: position 285 of record JBDRFS010000054.1, on the reverse strand, counting down.
ATTGTCTGTTATAACATAATTGAGCCGTAAAAGATGCTCGCAGTAATTGCCTCTATCTATGGTTGCAAATGTCTTTTCTAATGAATCATTTTCCATTTTATTCCCTCCGGAGGTATTTTATGTGAGATATTGTTGAAAGGCTTAGTACGTATTAAGCTAGAGCATATTCTGTAGTATCTATTTCTATATATATATATTGCATCACCTAAATCTTTATTAATGTGTTTAGCTACATTATAGCTAAATGAAAAAGGAAACAAAAATACAATTAACTGGTTTTGAAAT
>JBDRFS010000053.1:0-8310 GCA_043818535.1 Candidatus Woesearchaeota archaeon | reverse complement strand
CGGAGTCATGGGGCTTCTTAGCTCATGCGATGTTATGGATATAAACTCTGTCTTTGCCTTGTCTACCTGCTTCCTTTCCTCATCCATCCTTCCAAGAGCTTCTGCCATCTTGTTGAACATATTGCCCAGGTCAGCAAGCTCGTCCCCTGTATTTATCTCAACTCTTTCCTTGAAGTTCCCTTTCTTAACTTCTTCTGTAGCAGAATGAAGCTGGTGGATTGGCCTGAGTATCGCCCTAATTACAGTAAGCCCAAGCAGCATAGTGAGAAGAACTGATATGACGATGACAAGGATGATGGAATTCCTGCTGAATCCCCAGATGCTAAAGAAGCCCACTGTTACGAACATCATGCCCACTACAAAATAGCCCATTAGCAGCTTTGCCCCAAGGCTTCCAAACATTAAGTCCTTCCAGTTTTTTCGTCTCATTTGGCCCTCTTCATAATATTCTTCCAACTGGCCATCTCTATCCTAACCAAGTATCTTCCTTACTTTCTCTACCAGTTGGGTTATGTCAAACGGCTTCTGGATGAAGTCAACGACATTGCTGCTGCCCAAAAGTTCCTCCTTCTCTGCCTCAGAAGTCCTTACCACAGTAAGGTATGCCACTTTTGTGCCCTTGAGCTTCTTCACTACTTCTCTCACAGAAGTCCCGGGCATCATTATGTCAAGAAGTATTAAGTCCGGCTTCCCTTCTTTGATCTTTTTCAGGCAGTCGTCACCGTTGACGGCTTCAATCACCTTATATCCCTCTCTCTTGAGGAGAGTCTTCAAGGTCTGCCTTATGTCTTCCTCATCGTCAACAATCATAATAGTCTTTGTCATTTGTCTGCCTCCATTATTCTTACTTCATGTAGCTTGGTATCTCTATTACTTTGTCCACAACCATCCTTAGCTCTTTCAGGGCCTCTCTCTTCATGTCTTTTTGCAGCGTTGTGAACACTGCTGCAGCCGTTGTGACAGAGAAGTAGCCCATGAGGTCCCTGCAGAACCTGACGATATCCTCTTCAGGATGGTATATGAACAGTGTTGAGATTGAATCAAAGATTATCGTGTCGAATTCCATCTTCTTCAGTAATGATTTTATGTCGCTGGTGAGACCTGGAAGGTCCTTTACTGACTTTGAGAAGGAGCAGTTTCCGGTGTCCTTGACTGGCATGAACTCGCTGCTTACGGCATCTATGAAGAAGAACTTTTCCATCTTGAGCCCGTGCTCCTCAAACATTATCTCGACTGCATTGTAAGTCTTGTTCAGCGAGATGTAGCATACCTTGTCAGCAGCCGCTGTGACTTCTTTTATTGACCCCACGAGCCTGTTTTGGTAGGCTTCATCCGGCATTACAACTAGTATGTTCATTTTTCCTCTTTTCTTTAATATGAAAATGTTTTTATATACCTTTCCATTCACATAAGTAATGGCAATAGAAATATGCGCTGTCGGAGGCTATAATGAAGTTGGCAGGAACATGACTGCCATAAGGTACGGCAATGAGGTCGTGATATGCGACATGGGCTTCTACCTTCCTGCAATTATCCAGTACGAAGAGGAAGAAGGCGAGCTTGCCAAGGCAGACAAGAACGAGCTTATAAGGATTGATGCTTTGCCTGATAACACTGTAATAGACTCGTGGAAGCCTTTTGTGAAGGCAATAGTGCTGAGCCACTGCCATCTTGACCACATAGGCGCAGTGCCTTATATTGCTTCTGAATATGATTGTCCCATACTGGGAACGCCTTACACCATTGAGGTGCTGAACAGCATACTTCATGATGAGCGCATAAAGATTCCCAACCCATTCAGGGTAGTGAACCTCAACTCCAAGATGAGGGTGTCTGAAAACATATCCGTAGAGCTCATAGGCATAACCCATTCCACTCCGCAAAGTGCAATGATTGCAGTGCATACGCCAGAGGGAACTGTTGTGTACTGCAATGACTACAAGTTTGACAACCACCCTGTAATGGGCAAGAAGCCAAATTATGCCAGGCTTAAGGAATTAGGGAATAAGGGGAAAGTAATTGCGCTCATTGACGAGTCCCTTTATGCTGGGTTGCACATGAAGACGCCTTCAGAGAAGGTTGCAAGAGAGATGCTTAAGGACGTGCTTATGGGGACAGACAACAGGGGCAGCCTTGTTGTAGCCACGACTTTCGCTTCCCACATAGCCAGGCTTAAGTCCATAATAGAGTTCGGAAGGAGGATGGGGAGGAAAGTTGTCCTTATGGGCAGGAGCATGCACCGCTATGTAACGGCTGCAGAGAACATTGGCCTTGTGCATTTTAGCAAGGAGGCCGAAGTGCTGGGCAGGCCCGGGCCTATCAAGAGGATGCTAAAGCAGATAGCAAAGGACAGGTCCTCCTATCTTATCGTATGCACAGGCAACCAGGGCGAGCCCAATTCAATGCTTATAAGGATGGCTATGAAAGAATTGCCTTTTGAGTTCAGGCGGGATGACCAAGTGATTTTTTCCTGCAGGACCATTCCGTCTCCTATTAACAAGGCTAACAGGGCTGTGCTTGAGGAGAAGCTCTCAAGGCAAGGGGTTAGGATATTCAAGGACATCCATGTGTCAGGGCACGCTTCCAGGGAGGACCACAGGGACTTGATAAACATGCTGAAGCCTAAGCATATTATACCTGCGCATGGTGACGTGAAAAAGCTTACAGAGCTTGCAGAGCTTGCAACTTCCATGGGGTATACGTTAGGGAAAGATGTTCATATATTGAGGGACGGGCAGATTATTGAGATTTAGCAGCCTGAGATGGTTCTTTTTGCTTGAGGGGAAGTAATTGTTTCTCTTGGAAACAAGGCTGAAGGGCCGTATGGTCTTAACGCTTTCTTAGAAACTCTTTAACCCTTTTCTTCAATAAAAAATATTCCTTTGTGTTTTTTGTGCCTTCTCTTCTGATTATTTTTGGCTTAGAGAATTTCTCATTCTTGTCAAATTGAGACCTTGTTAAATCAATTTCCTTTTCTTCAATGTAATTCGAATAATGGCCGCTCCCATCTTCAAAGCTGTATTTTAAGATTCTGCCCCCAAAATAATCGTTAACAACTAAAGCAGTACAATGGCATTGGCCGTAAGCAGGATTTTTTTTGGACCAGCCTTTTTTCATGGGGGGATAGCAAGTCTCTTTACTCCATGAATTCTCTATTGCAATTTGAAGAGTTTTAAGCTCCATATTTCGGATAAGTAATGCGGCCTATATCACGCAAATTACTTTTTCAAATCTTTAAATTTTACAGAGTGCTGTTCTCCGGCACTGCCCCAGTTATCCATTTCGGTTTCATGGATTACAACAGTAACTGCCTGGGCAGGTATCCCTAGCTCTGTAAAAACGTCTGTTATTTTTTTTATGATTACAGGTTTTCTTTCTTTTTCCAAGGGCCATGTTTCAATGGTTACAATCGGCATCTAAAATCACCTCAATAAAAAGGAATACACCTGCCTTTAATAAATTTGCTTACAAATGGACTCAACAGCTATTGGAAAAACTAAGGTGCGCAGGAAGGGCTTCTCACAACAGCTACGGCAAAGAGCTAGAAAAAGCTCCAGCCCGGAACAAGCCAGCTTCTGAAAGGCAAAAAGGGAATAAGGGGTTTGATTCTTTAAGAATTTAGCAGCTGCCATGTTTCGGGAAGTTGCTTGTTGTGGCTTTGAAAGGCTTGTTTTGAAACACTTTTTCTGCAAAAATGTATCGTTTCGAAAAGGTTCCGAAAAATAAAAGCAAAGCTTATAAGCATTAAATTAGGATGGATTTGCTATGGAAGCGCTTGTGGTATTTCAGGGGAAGAGGATTAGGAGAATACAACATAAAAGGGAGTGGTATTTTTCTGTAGTGGATGTCATAGAAGTTTTGACAGATAGTCCAACACCTAGGCAGTACTGGGGCAAAGTAAAGGAACGTGAATTTAAAGAAATTGAACTGTCCCCAATTTGGGTACAGTTGAAACTTCCTGCAGAAGATGGCAAGCTAAGGCTAACAGACTGTGCAAATACAGAGAGCATGTTTCGTATAATACAATCTATCCCCTCAAAAAAAGCAGAGCCCTTCAAAAGATGGCTTGCAAAAGTAGGCTATGAAAGGGTTCAGGAGATAGAGAATCCTGAATTAGGACAAAAAAGGATGAGAGAACTCTACCGACAGAAAGGCTACTCTGACGAATGGATTGAGAAAAGGATTAGGGGAATTGCAGTAAGAGAAGAGCTTACTGGTGAATGGGGGGACAGGGGAGCAGGAGAACAAAGAGACTTCTCTATACTTACAGCAGAAATATCAAAGGCAACATTCGGGCTGACTCCCAAGCAGTATAAGGAGTTTAAATCTTTAAAAAAACAAAACCTCCGCGACCACATGGATGACATGGAACTGATATTGACAATGCTTGGAGAAGCGACCACAACAAGGCTAACTCAAGGCAGGGATTCCAAAGGCTTTCCCAAGCTTAAGACAGATGCAAGGGATGGAGGGGAGGTTGCCGGTTCCACAAGGAAGAACATAGAGAAGAAACTCGGGAATAGTATAGTTTCTAAGGACAATTACCTTAAAGTTCCTGAAAAAGTAAAAAGGCTGAAGATGGCTAGGAAATGAAAGCAATCCAGCTGCTAAAAAATATTTTTTCATCAAGGCTCGATGAGGATTTAGTGGCTGCCATATTTCAACCAGTTAGGTTTTCTAAGCACTGTCCTGCATAGTTTCCGAAGCATGATTTCAAAGGCGTCATAGCGATGAAACTTCCTGCAAGGCCACTTACAAGTTTAGGCAGGAGATATGTCATTTCCCCCTAAGCCTTAGAAGAGTTATCTCGTTTCTGGAGCCAAGCCTCATGTACGGACCCCATGTGCCTGTGCCCGGAGAAACATAGAGAAACATCCCTCCAAGGTCATAAAGCCCCCTTATGTGCCGGAAAGCCAGCCTTACAAAGAAATTGAAAGGGAATATCTGGCCGTTGTGGGTATGGCCCGAAAGCTGGAGGTCTATGCCTGCTTTTTTTGCATCCTCAAGCCCTGTAGGGGAATGATACATCAGCACGGCAGGCTTTGCCCTGCTTATCTTCAGTTTTTCAAGTTCGTTCCCAAGATGGCCTTTGTCCTGGGAGAATTCAATCCCTATTATCTGGATGCCGTCAAAATCAACAGCCTCATTCTTTAATACCTTTATTTTTGTGCCATTAAAGAGGGCATACACCTTGTCAGTACCCTCATATATCTCATGGTTACCTGAAACAAAATAAATCGGTGCCCTTAATTTGTTGAAATCACTGAACATGCTCTCGTGAAGATGGGCGCTTGCGTCAACAAGGTCGCCTGTTATCATCACAATGTCCGGGTCAAGGCTGTTTGTCTTTTCAGCAATCTTCTTCAGAAAGCCTGAATTCCTTATTGTGCCTGCATGGATGTCTGAAAGCTGGACAATAGTAATGTCCTTTTCAAGGTTTTCAACCGGGACATCCACCTCATTCACGCTCAGGCCAACAGCGTTTATTATTGAGTAGCTGCTTAGTACAGCAACTGCTGCAAGTATTATTATTCCTGCATGGGGCACAGTGTAGAAAGGCCTTATTGCCTCGTATATCAGGAGCGAAAAGAAAAGGAAAAGCAAGGCCCCCATCCACAATGCTGATATGGCATACAGTGCCCTGGTGAGGGCATTTGGGAAAAACCTTTCAATAACCATTGCGGCCGGAATGGAGAATGTTACTACAACTATTATTAGGTACAGGATGCTTCTCTTTATTCCAAGAAGCCCTCCAAGCCTGAGAACAGCATAGGAGTTGAGGCTTATGTAAAGCAGCAAAAAGGCTGAAAGGAATAAGGCAAACTGGATTTTCATGTTCATGATAACAACAAGAAGAGCCGTGTTTAAAATTGTTTCTATCAGGATGCAGGGCAAACGGGATTTTGGAAAAGTTTAGCCTGGTAATTGGACAAATTTGCAGTTAAGGGAAGTTCTGCTTGGCGGGCGGGAATTTAGCAGCCCGCTATGTTTCGGGAAGTTGCTTGTTGTGGCTTTGAAAGGCTTGTTTTGAAACAGTTTTTTCACAAAAGTGCATCGTTTCGAAAAGGTTCCGAAAAATAAAAGCAAAGCTTATAAGCTTTGTAAAATAGGTTTCATTAAAATGGAAAGAAATGCGCTTGTGGTATTTCAGGGGAAGAGGATTAGAAGGGCTTGGCATCATGAAGAGTGGTACTTTTCTGTAGTGGATATCATAGAAGTTTTAACAGATAGTCCGACACCTAGGCAGTATTGGGGTAAAGTAAAGGACCGTGAATTTAAAGAAATTGAGTTGTCCCCAATTTGGGTACGACTGAAATTAACTTCAGCAGATGGGAAAAAATATGCGACAGATTGTGCAAACACAGAGAACATGTTTCGTATAATACAGTCAATCCCTTCAAGAAAAGCAGAGCCTTTCAAAAGATGGCTTGCAAAAGTAGGCTATGAAAGAGTGCAGGAGATAGAGAACCCTGAATTAGCACAAAAACGGATGAGAGAACTCTACAGGCAGAAAGGCTATTCAGATGAATGGATTGAAAAGAGAATAAGGGGGATAGCAGTAAGGGAGGAGCTTACAGGCGAGTGGAAGAAGAGGGGTGCAGGAGAACAAAGAGACTTCTCCATACTTACAGCAGAAATATCAAAGGCCACTTTTGGTCTGACTCCCAAGCAGTACAAGGATTTTAAATCGCTAAAAAGCCAAAACCTTCGCGACCACATGGATGACATGGAACTGATATTGACAATGCTTGGAGAAGTGACCACAACAAGGCTAACCCAAGGCAGGGATTCCAAAGGCTTTCCCAAGCTTAAGACAGATGCAAGGGATGGGGGGGAGGTTGCCGGTTCCACAAGGAAAAACATAGAGAGAAAGCTTGGAAAAAGCGTGGTATCCAAGGGCAATTACCTTAAAGTCCCTGAAAAAGTCAAAAGGCTAAAGATAGCCAGAAAAGGAAAGCAATCCAGCTGCTAAAAAAAATTCTAAGTTATCCAATCCCAATCAGCCCAGGATTAACCAAAAGTATTATTCCTAACGCTAACATGATTAGCCCGCCGATAAACTTTATTATCTGCATCTGCCTCTTGCTTATCTCCCTTGCCCTGAAGGTAAACCCGAATATGGCTATTATCACTGCCAGCGGAAGGACATAGATGAAATTATACAGGAGCAGGTAAAGGTAGTACATGAGCCCATGTCCCAACAGCTTTGCTGACAATATCCCTGTGTAGATTATTGGGAAGCCCGCTGTGCAGGGCAATTCCACTAAGGAAGCGAATGCTGCAAGTATTATTGATGAAGAGATAAGCATCGGGAATGATCCTCGCTTTATTACATCTTTCATGTGCTCAACCCTCCTGACCAAGGGCCCCTTGTGCTTCTCCTGTATCATCAACGTAACTCCCTTTCTATAGAAGAAGAGCTCCTTGCAGTTTATCAGCCCAGCAACAATTGCAAGCAATGCTAAGGCTATCCTTAACGGCGTTATGAAACCTATGTACTTGAAGATGTTGAGCCATGCAGCCATGAAAATGAAATAGAATAAGAAGACTACTATTACGAATGTGAGCCCTATGGCATATATCCTTTTTCTTGAATGAGAGGCAGAAACGAGCAATGCCAATAAGAATGTTAAGACAAATATGTTGCATGGGTTGAAGCCGTCAACAAGCGCTATGAAGAAAGTGAATATGGGGAGAGGAAGGCTGTAGCCCACTGTCTCAAGGAAATCCATGGAGATGCTTTTTGCTATAAGGTAGCAGGCAAGGAGAAAGGCTAATGACAATCCTATAACTAGGTAATTTTTCTGCCTGTCGCTGAGTGTGAAGTGGAATCCTCTTTTTGTCCACGCCTTGTAGAAGAAGAGCAGAAGGCCGCATATTCCAAGCATTATGATTATTGGATACCACCTCTTCCATGGCGTGGGGTCTACTGGCTCAACGCCATTCCCCTCTTCCTGAATCTTGCCCCACTGGACAATTGATTCGCTAACTTTTACTGCATTCTCGAATTTTACTTCTGAGCCTGACAAGGCCATTGGCTCTGGTGCTATTTCCTCATATCCTTCAATCTCTTCTGAAGCGAGAAGCTCTTTTAGCAGGCTGCTGTCTGCCCCAGCACTTGGGAGAATTACTTTGTCTCCGTTCCATATCTTTACCTTGCCCGGAAGCGTTGTTAAGTCCAGCTCTTCAAAGCTTACTGCAGAGCCGTCAGGCATGGGGCAGGGATTTGAGCCCAAAGACTTTATTGTCTCTTCTGATTCCATCACCTCAAACCGCCCTATCGCTTGCTGCTCTTTCGAGAATATCAGG
>JBDRFS010000052.1:0-45089 GCA_043818535.1 Candidatus Woesearchaeota archaeon | reverse complement strand
ATATTTCCAATAATATTCAGGAACTTCAATAGGAATACCTATTCTGCCTTCAATTGTAGTAAGCTTTATTTTGTCAAAAGAAAAGGAGAAAGTCCTCTTATCAAAAGGCAAGGGGAGAAACTCTTTAAAAACTGGCTTGCCCCCCTTATTTGTCTTAACAGACTTAAGAGTTTGGGAAGCAACCCTGTTGGCGTTTATAACAAACTGGCTGGGAAGATTAAACTTGCTTCTAACATCATAATAACAAAAATGGTGAAGCTCATACCTGTTAAATATTTTAGATTTAAAACCTTTATCAGCAATATAAGAAACAGCTTTGGAATATTGTTCAATAGTATCAACTATTTCTTTTCTTTGTGGAATTTTAATTTTTATAGTAGCAACAGATTTCATATTAATATCATAGATTCTAATATTTATAAACTTGGCTGAGGTAAAAGGGAATAACCGCAGCAAGCTGCGGGGTATCAACCCAAATAAAAAAATGAATTTGTTGCAAAAACTTCCCCAGAAGCAACGCTTTTATCGCAAACTGCCAAAACACAATCTTTTTAAACAAATATGACAATAAAAGTATTGAGGTGATTGACTTATGGCATTTGAAGAACAGGTAATAGTAGTGCTTTATGTTATTGTCGGAGCAGTAGCGGCTATGATAATTTCCCTGAGGAAGATATACTCGCTTGAAAAGAAGATACTAAGGCTTGAGGAGCTTCTTCTGGCATTTGACGAGAAGCTGTCTAAGAAGTTTAAGGTAGTAAATACGAAAAAAGCAAAAAAGTAGTTTTACTTGATTTTTACTGTTTCCACTTCTTTCAACAGAGATACTGCGCTGTCAAGCTTGGCCTTGTTCTTGGCGTGTATGGTGAAGATCTCCTGGCCCTTCCTTACCCTGAACCCTTTCTTTACCCTTAGGTAAATCCCTGCAACCTTGTCATCTGGAGCTCCAGCAATCCTGGCAATCTTTGACAGACCCTTGTTGTTTATGACCACAACCTCTCCAGAAGCATTTGCAAATACGTCATACACAAACTTTGCTTTTGGAAGCCTGATATGCTTTCTTCCTCCCTGTTCCTTGATTATCTCAATGAACTTCTCATAGGCCTTTCCTGAATTGAGCACATCAAGAACCTTTTTCTGGGCATTCTTTTCCCCTATCATCTTAAGTATCTCTGTTGCTAAAAAAATGCTCTTCTCCCTCAGGTCATTCGGGCCATCATTCTGCAGCACCAATAGGACATCCTTCGCCTCTAATGCAGGCCCTATTCCATTTCCAATAGGCTCTGAGCCGTCAGTCAGCACGACCTTTATCTTCATCCTTAGCATCTTTCCAAGCGTTACAAACTTTTTGCCAAGGCATGCTGCCTGCTTTTTTGTGGGAATCTTTGAGCCGTAGCCATATGGCAGGTCAATTATTACATGGGTAGAGCCTACTGCCTTTTTCTTTGCAAGTATGCTGGCCAACAGCATCCCCTCTGGGTCTATGCTTAAGGGGTGCCTTACCCTAATCAGGCGATCGTCAGCAGCTGCAAGGTTTATTGCCCCGCCCCAGACTATGCATGCCCCTGTTTTCTTCACAACTTCCTTAATCTTTTCTAGAGTTAGGCTTACAGGGCACAGCACTTCCATAGTGTCAGCAGTCCCGGCCGGGGATGTTATGGATCTTGAGCTTGTTTTTGGCATTATATGGCCTAAGGCTGCAAGTATTGGCACAATAACCATGGTTGTCCTGTTGTTCGGCACTCCGCCGGCACAATGCTTGTCAATTACTATTTTTTTTCCGAAATTAAGCTTGTCGCCAGTATCAACTATTGCCTTTGTTAGTGCTACGCTCTCGCTCATTGTTAGGCCGTTTGCATAGCATCCGGATACAAAATACGTCAGCTCTATTTCAGATAGCTTGTTGTGCACTATGTCCGAGATTATTGCCGTTATCTCCTTATCGCTAAGCTGTTGGCCTTCCATCTTTTTCTTTATGTACATGATGGAATGTGGCCTCCCTGAGAATTCAGCCTCTATGCAGACGCCTTCCTCAACATCCAGTTTCTTAAGCAGTTCCTCAAAAAGCCCAACTTCTCCTGGAGAAATGCCCTTGCTCGAGACATCAACCACAGCAGTGATCTCCTTCTTTGCCCTGAGCCTCTTTATCTTAATCCTGTCATTTGCACGAACATCAAGATTTTTTGCGTCCTCTTCGTTCATTACAGCTATAAGCGGCCCCCCTGTTGAAAGGTTGACGTCTTTTACCTTAAGCTTCACTTTTTAACCCCTGTGTAGACCTGGAATAGGAATATGAACAATGAGAGCACAAAAGGTCCTATGATTATCCCTGTAATGCCGAATATAGGGATGCCGCCAAGTATGCCGAAAAGGGCTATTAAGGGATGAAGCCTTCCTTTTTTCGCTATAAGCTTTGGCTTGAGGATATAGTCAAAGATCAGCGAAACAAATATGAAGCAGAATATTGCTATGCCTGCTGCTGCAAAAACATCCCCCTTGATGAAGAGGTATATGCAGATTGGCACCCATATTGTTGTAGGTCCTATAAGCGGCAGGATGGAAGCTACCATAAGCATAAGCGCCCATAGCAATGATGCCTTAAGCCCAAAGATGGAGAAGATTATTGCAGATAGTATTCCCTGGATGATTGCAATCATTATGCTTACGTAAAGCACAGAATCGATTGTCCGCTTTAGCTTAAGGATTATCCTCTCCCTGTTTTCGGGTGAGACAGGTATGAATGCCTTGATTTTGTTCATCAGGCTCTTGCCATCCCTCAATGAGAAGAAGAGCACGAATAGCGCAACGAGCAGGTTTACTGCGATGAAAGGCACTGACTTGATAAGCCTTAATGCGATACTGAATATGTAGGATCTGGCTTTTTCTGTATTTAATGGGACGAGATAGGATGCACTTTCACCGAAGTACTCCTCTAAAGCCATGGGGGAGCCACTTACGCTGATTGTGTTGTAGAGCTCAAGCATGTCATTCCCGATTTTTACTGCGCTAAAGCTTAGCGGGATGAATATCAGCAGGAGGACAATTACTGTCATTATTGCTGCTGAGAGCGTTTTCCTTCTTGTGTATGAGTTAAGCTTCTTATATCCAGGGTAGACGATGTAGGCTACAAGCGCACCTATCACTATTCCATTGAAGAAAGGCAATGTGATTCTAAACGCCAGATAGGCAATTATTACAAAAAAGGCTATAAACAGGTATTTTGGTACGTACTTGGAATTGGCCATTAAAACTCCCCTACTTTAAAAATAAGTTTATTTGCATTATATAATAGTTTCGGATTGTGAACTTTTGCGTTTTTTGTTTCTCCAAAACCGTAAAATGGGGCAAATTCATGGACTATAAGCCTTAAAATGCCTTTTGAGCAATTTGAGAATGGGCTCTGCCGAAGAAAAGTGCAAAAGTCTAGGGATTGGAATAGTTTACGGTCTATAACCTCAAAATCCGTATCACCTGGTGAGCCTGCAAGGCGAATGGGGGAGCGAAGCGACCGACACTATGATGCAAAGATTTTTAAGGATAATAGGGTCCTAAAGAAATATGCCAGATTTATATGTTTTAGTTCATGTTGATAAGTCAACAATGAAAGATGACTCAAAAGTTGCAAGAGAAATTAGAAGAATTAAGAGACAAGAAAGTTTCGTAGAAGTTAAAGGAAATCCTTGTATTGTTGGTTATGAGATTCCAAGTAATACAAATCTTTTTGTTTGTGGTTTTTATCATGGAAGGCAAAGTTGGGATCATCGATGTGTTGATGAACAAATAAAAGCTTTGATAAGGGGAGGATATTCTCCACAAATATATCTTCCTGCAACTGTATCTTTGGATCCTTAAAAATCTTGAGTAATATTGCACATAACATCAGGATTTTGAGAAATTCTGAGCAAAGCGAAGAATTTGGGTGGAGGCTGCAAGCCGGAACCTCAAAATCCGTGTTGTGCGGTGAGCCCGCAGGGCGAACTAGGGAGCGAAGCGACCGATAGTATAACGCAGGAGTTTGCGACAAATATATAAGCGAGTAATCTTTGGTTTTAATTATGAAACTTTATCATGGTTCTCCACAAAATCTCGATGTCCTAAAACCACAAAAAGCTAAAGGAATGAATGAATTTGAAAACATAGCCTCTGTTTTTCTGACTAAAACTTTTCTTCATGCTTCATTATATGCAATTGGAAAAACACTGAAGGGAAAAACAGCTTTTGGAGTATCCGAAAATAAATTAGTAATTTTAGGAAATTTAAAACCAAAAGCAGGTTATGTTTATGAAGTTGAAGTTAAAAATCCAATAAAAGGACATCAAGGGCAATATGCTTCAGAAGAAGAATTAAAACCAGTAAAGAAAACAAAAGTATTTCCAAAAGATTACGAGCAGTATTTTATTAGAGTAAAAAACAAAGAAGAAATAATTAAAGAGTTAGAAGCAAACTCCAAGTAATATTGTGCACCGCGCCTATTCTTTTACTTAAGCATTAAAATTCCCTATAATCCATAAAGAAGCTAGCATTGCATCTTTTCTATCAAATGATCGCAAGGCTTTCTTTTGAAACAAAAGGAAACAGCGCAATCTGCTAACTTTTAAAGATACCTGAGCATAGAAATCTTTAAAAAGGAATCATATCTTCCTTTTGATATGAAGAAGATTACGGTTGGCTTGGTAGAGAAAGTGAAGGTTAATGGTGAGGAACTGCTGGCGAGGGTTGATACTGGGGCAGAAGGGAACTCTGTTTCTCAGAACATCGCAAAAAAGCTAAGCCTTGGCCCTGTTGTAAAGACCAAGATAATCAAGTCATCTTCAGGAAGGCAGATCAGGCCTATAGTAATGGCTGAGCTTGAGATTGGAGGGAAGAAGATGGAAGCAGCATTTAACATCACTGACAGGGCGCATATGAAGTACCCTGTGCTTATCGGGCGGGCAGTGCTTAAGGATGGTTTCATGATTGACCCGTCTATGGAGGAATAAGTTGAAATTAGCAGTTATAAGCCTTGGGGGCAAGACAAGCCTTGAAATCATAGAAAAGGCAAAGGGGCTTTTTGATGCAGTTGACAACCTTGACTTGAAGAGGATAGAGATCAAGAGCAACAGCAAGGAACAGATGGTTTGCTACAATGGCGAGGCATTAAAAAAATACGATTGCATTTGCATACGTGGCTCATTCCGCTATTCAATGCTTCAGTCAGCCATATCAGAGATTATGAAGGGCAAGTGCTATATGCCGCTTTCCCCGGAGGCGTTTTCGATATGCCACAACAAGTTCTCTTCAATCCTAGTTCTGCAGAAGGCGGGAGTGCCGATACCAGAGACATATTACGCCCCAAGCATAGGGATAGCGAAAAAAGTGCTTGAAAAAGTCCAGTTCCCAATCATAATAAAGATTCCCCACGGCACTCAGGGAAAAGGCGTGATGTTTGCGGATTCATTGCCTTCTGCCAAGTCTGTGATAGATGCTTTGGAAGCATTTGAGCAGCCTTACATAATACAGGAATATATTGAGACAGGCGCAACAGACATCAGGGCGATTGTAGTAGGCGATAAGGTTGTTGCAGCGATGAGGAGGAAAGGCTCTCCGCAGGAGATTCGTGCTAATATCCACATGGGCGGTGTAGGGGCGCCTTATGAGCTTGACCCTGACACAGAGGCCATGGCTGTGAAGGCTGCTGAGGCGGTTGGGGCAGGCATATGCGGCGTTGACATACTTGAGGGCATGAGTGGGAAGAAGAATGTTGTTTTGGAGTTAAATGCCTCTCCTGGACTGGGCGGGATAACTGCTGCTACGAAAAAAGACATTGCTGGTGACATCGTACGCTTCCTCTATGCAAAATCAAAAAGCTTTACTAGCGACAGGTCAGATGATGACTATAATAGCATACTTGAGAGCATAAGCCCTGAAAAGGTTCCTAATGGTAAAATAATCACCAATCTTAATGTGAAACTAGGCATGATCAAGCTTCCGCCAGTTGTAACAAAACTCTCGGCCTTTAAGGCTGGGGACGAGGTTATGGTGGAAGCCAGGAAGGGACTTATAGAAGTGAAAAAACACAACACAAAATACGTATAGGAGGTACACTGAAATGCCAATATGTCCATTTGCGGAACGGGAGTGCTCTGCCGAGTGCAGGGCCTATGATGAGAGCAGGCCTGAGAAGTGCCTGGTCCTACACAGGCTGGACAGGACCAATATGCTGTTGAACTTCATAGAGAAGAAGACGCGTGACCAGTGATGTCCAGGTTTTGGGGGGGTTCTTCTCCCTCTTTTTTTATCTTTTTTTTGGCAGTGTGGATGCTTAGGGTGGGATGCTGTACTCAATCCTGCCAAGAATGGTTTCTAAGTCTGAGAATCTTTCTTCAATGCATAAGTCATAAGGCTTTTTTTCCCCTAATGCCTTGTTGGGCTTGTAAAACCACTCGAGGGCATTTTTTTCTGTCATGAAAATGTCCAGCATTTTTGTGGTAAGGTCCTTCCCTGCCAGATTAAATATGTCTTCTATTGAATGCTCATCCTTTGCCATGTTAATTAACAATGCCTGTAAACTTATAAATCCTCCTAAACTTCCAAAAGATTTAACGCAATCCAGCGCAGGCAATCACTAAATCTAAGCTTAATATTTTAATTGCTCATTAATGCTTTTAAGATTATATAGGATAATCTTTTGCAACACTTTGCTTAAGGCTTTGTCATTTCTCTTCTTATGGGCCTTTGTAGTATCCAGATAAGCTTCTAACATGCCTAAGGGGATGTCAATTATTGGGATGCCCTTGCTTCGCAAAATGTGAAATGTTAGAAGTCTCGTAGTTCTGCTATTGCCATCTTCAAATGGGTGGATATATTGAAATTGATTGTGGAAATAAGCAGCAAACTCAATGATTTCATTGATTTCTTTCTTTCTAATGGACTGATTATATTCTTCAATTAAGAGATTTAATTTTTTTTCTATCTCTTCTGGCTTGGCTAATTTGAAATGAGGGTTATTTTTGATGTAAACAGGAACTGCCCTAATCCTTCCTGCTATCTTAGGCCTATGGTACATAGCCAGGAAATGGTAGTTTAGGATTGTCTCTTTAGTGAGCGGGCTGTTTTCTTCTGATTCTTGAATCATCTTTTTTACAGCTTTTTCATAATTCTCGACCTCTTGGATAGTTTCTATTTTTAGGCCTCTTGGAACAATTTGCTCTTTTAACAAAGAGATTGTTTCAGATATTGTTATCGGGTTGCCTTCTAGGTTTAGGCTATGTTGAATAAATTGGAATTCAAATTTCTCGAAAATTCTCTTGTAAGCTGTTAGATTCTCATCTTTTAGTTTTTTAAAAAGCTTTAATTCTCTTTTGATTTCCTCAAGGTATTCTTCTCTTCTTCCTTTAATGATATGGGACTTATGGCCAAAATAAGCGAGAAGGTCTCTTAGAAAACTATTGTAAGGGATAGTTGCAACCAGGGGCTTTCTTGAAAGTATAATTAGCAATCCTGACCTTGAAATGATTTCTATGTATTTGCTATAGGTTTTGTTATCAATATTGAAGTCTTTTATTGAGAACTTTTCTTTTGGCAGTGCCTTGCTTATAAAATAGGTTATTTTTTTATCTAAAATCTTGTGGTAGTTTAGGTTATTCGAAATACAATAATGGATTAGGCTGTAAAGGAGATAATTTTTCCTTGATCTAATGCATTGAAAACCTTGTTTGCTTTTTGTGATCAATTTTTCTTTTTGCAGTCTTTCTAAAGACCTGTAGGCTGAATGATAATCTTTGGATCCCTTATTTAATAATTTAAGGATGGTTTTGACAGTGAGGGGGGTGCCTTTTGAATACAGGATTTCAAATAAGTCATATTTCTTAACCATGCTGGCACTAAGCACTTCGGCCTTTATAAGCTTTTCTATTTGGGACTAAATATTCATAGATTATTAACTTTTAATACCTTATGCCAGCCTATGCTCTGTATTTGGGAATGTTTGTTCATTTTTGTTGAACTTTGAGTCCCATATAACATCAGGCTTAAAGGCAGAAAGCATAATAGAAGCTTTAAAAACTTCAAAAGATTCAACGCGATCCAGCACAGGCTGCTAAATAAAGAGCCAAGCATGCTTCCCTAATGGAATCCCTAAATGCCCTGCCCAGACATCAACGCTTATCCACTTTCCCCTGACTTTTACCTTGAGATACTGGTGCATTGCAAAGTCTATGAACGCGTGCTTCACTTTGATGTCTTTGTCATTGAAGAAGCCGCTTCTCACGAGGAATATCCGCATGATATGGGTGGAGGCATGGCATGGAAGGTAGCCTTTTGTGTTCCAGAGCTTTTCAATATCTTTCCAGAAGAGCATGTTAAAGTGGATAATGCCTCCAAGCTTCTTGCCTGGAAACTTCCTTGCGAGATAGCTGTAGGCATTCTTGAGAAAGTCTTCCTTGTTCCCTGACTTCTTCTTCAGCCTTTTAATCTCTTCTTCCATTGATTTTGGAATCTTGGCTGGAAGCTTCACCTTCCTCAATCCTAGTCTTGGTATGATGAGCCTTGAAAGTATGAACATTATGAAAACATATGCAAGAATTATTGCTATTGCGTAGAATATCATTTTCTGCCGTACACGTCCGCAAGCCTTACTATGTCATCCTCGTCAAAATGCCCTAAGGAAACCTCTATGAATTGCCCGCCTTTCTCTGATGATACTCTGTGCGAAGTTTTTCTTGGAATCAGGATGTGCTCGCCTTTCTTAGGTATGAAAGAAGCATCTCCTACTTCTATTGTCAGGGTGTCATCCAATGGTATCCATATCTCGTCCCTTTTGTGGTGGTATTGCTTGCTGAGCTTGCCTCCAGGCTTTACTGTTATTATCTTTACAGTAGACTTCTCATTGTCAGTGAAGTGCATGAAGCTTCCCCACGGCCTCTCTTCACTCTTGTCTGAAGGCATAATCTTACTGTTTGGATAAGGCTTTATATTTCTTATGCAGAAGCTTTAAATGCTGTATTATGCTCTATAGTTGTATGAGACTTTTCATAGCATCAGACCATGCAGGGTTCAAGCTTAAGGAAGAGTTAAAGGGGTTTATTGCTGGAGAAGGCTTTGAGGTTGAGGACATTGGAACATTTGGTGGTGAGCCATGTGACTATCCTGACTTTGCTGAAAAGTTATGCAATAAGGTTTTGGAGAGTAATGGCAAAGGGATACTTGTCTGCGGCACAGGGCAGGGAATTTCAATAGCTGCCAACAAGTTTAAGGGCATCAGGGCTTCGGTTTGCTGGAACAAGTTTACTGCTGAATGTGCTGTTGAGCATGGCAATGCCAATGTTATCTGTTTGGGTGAAAGGGTTGTTCCTTTTGATGTTGCTAAGGATATTGTTGGGATATTTCTTAACAATAAGTTTTCTGATGCTGAAAGGCATGTTAAAAGGGTGGAGAAGATTAAGATGATTGAGGAGAAGAATTTTAAGTAGGGAGCCTGTGGTGCTGCTTTTGTTCCTGTGGAAGTGTTTGATGCAGTTTTCCGACGGAAACTTTACGAAAAATAAAAGCAAAACTTATAAGGGAGACGGGCTTAAGAGAATAATGGGGCAAACATTTATATAGTATTTATGACTACCGTTTTATAGTCAAATGGAGAAAACAATATGTACTGGAAAGAAATCAGAAGAAGCGAACATTTTGACAAATTTCACAAAGGCGCTTTGGCTTGGAGCGATATTGTCAGGCTTGTATACCTGATCAAGAGTAAGAGGATAAAAGGCAACAAGATTGAGATAGAAAACAGAAGGATTTACATATTATGTGGAGTTAAAGAAAAAGTCCTTTACGTAATAAATGTTAAGAGGAAAAAATGAAATGCCCAGAATGTAAAAACAAGATGAAAGAAATTGCTGTAAATATTCAAGACGCTGATACTAAAGTTAAAAGCTACCAGTGCAGCAAGTGCGGTTTTTTTGATTTTGAAAAAAAATCAATGAATAAAGCTATTAAGGAAATAAAGCTTAAAGAACAGCCGCTAACAATAAAGCAAAAGGTCATAAAACTTTCTCATAATAGAATTGGGATGTATTTTAACAAAGATGTGGCGAGGTGCCTTAATCTTAAGGGTGGTGAAGATATCTACATCTCTGTTCCTGACCAGAATCATATTGTTTTGAATCTAGGCAAAGTTCCTTCTGGAAGAATATGCCGGGATGCTCCAAAGAAGAAGCAATCTTAATAAACATTGCTGAAAAAATCCTGCCTTTTTCTGGAGCTTCCAAATATCTTTCAAAAAAAGACTAAATTCAAAACAAAGCGGCTGCTAAAAACTATTTCGCAACGCCCCACTTCTGCACAGCATAACTCAGTTCCCTATACTTCTCTGCATACTTCTCCAGCGGGATGTTCTTCATTGCAGCATCCAATGCCTGCCTTACCGCCTTTGCCCCTGCTATTGTGCCGAACTTGTGCGCATGCACTCCCCCTCCAAACTGCATTACTATGTTCTTCCCAAGCCTTTGCATCAATAATGGTATTGATCCCGGATGCAGGCCTCCTGAAGCGACTGCAAACACTGGTTTTATCTTATACCAGTTCTGTGAGAGCGTGTTTACCACGTCATTCCCCTTGATGTTCTGCTCCTCGATCTCCTCTTCAATTGTTTCCGCCTCTGCTGCCGCCCCCTCCATCTTCCCTACGTTTGCCGTGCCGATATGCAGCTGGTCCACTCCAATCAACCTTGCTATCTTTCCGATTGTAAGCATTGTCATCCCGTGCCTTGGGTTCCTTGTCACTGCGGCATGCCCAGCCCTGTGCGCGTGTATCACCTGTCCCTGGCTTCTTTCGCGCACTGTCTGCAATGCTGCCCAGCCCACTGTCAGGATGTCAACCATTATGTATTCCCCGCCTGCCTCCCTCACAAAGTCCATCCTTTTGAGCATCTCTTCTGTTTCAGCGCTTATGTTTGGCATGTAGACCTTCCTTTCACCTGTCTCATGCTCAGCCTTTGCCCTCATATCCAATGTCCTGGTAATCCTTTCGTTAAACGGGTTAAAGCCCTGGTTTGTCAAGTTCTCATCATCTTTAACTACGTCCAGCCCGCCAACCCATGCCTCATAGCAGACCTTTGCATGCTCTTTTGGGTTCAGCCCTACTTTCGGCTTCACTATTGTTCCAACCAATGGCCTTCTTTTTACGTTAAGAAGCTTCCTTATCCCGTGTATGCCGAGCCTTGGGCCCTTGAATGAGTCTACAATCTTTTTTGGGAATGATATGTCCATGAGCCGAAGGCAGCGTATTGATTTCATGCCGTATATGTTGCCCGCTATTGCAGAAAGTATCTGCGGCATGTTTCCTTCTTCGAATAATTCCTGCGGATAGGCTATTTTCACAATATTTTTATTGATGCTATAGATATGGGGCATCAGCCTTTCCCTTATTGAGGGGCTTAGCGTCTGTATGTTTGACCATGTGTCTATTGAGGATTCTCCTGCCACGTGGTTTGCCGCCTTTTCTATCTGGATCCTGTTCGGCTCCATGTAGAACTCGCAGAGCAAATCGCTCCTTTTTGGCTCGTATTTTAGGTCTATGTATTCCTGCATATAGATTCAGAAATGGTTAGTATATATAAATGTTATTCTGCCAGCGGGTTCCCCAGATTGGCTGGATTATGTCCCTCATCCTCCAGATCCTTTTTTCCTTGCCGTCTGGCTTGATGAAGTATATCTTGTTGCCTAACCCGCAGATTACAGACTTTTTGAAAACCTCCAGAGAGTAACTGTTTGGTGTCTTGAATACTGATTTTTTAGCTTCCCATCCCGATGGCCCTTCTGCAAGTCTTTTAAGAATGAATTCGCAATTTACAGAGCTGTTTCCCAAGGAAAATTCGGCGTCTCCTGTAATCATGAATTTTGAGTCTATTGAGTTGAGGCCGCACTTGGGCCCTGAATTGCCGTCTATCCTGACTTCTATATTTTTTGCTAGCTGGCCACAGGATTCTGATACTTCTCCTGTAATGTCCAGGGAAACATGTTGAGAATTCTGTCCGCAAAAAGTTCCAACATTTCCTTCTATTTTTACCCTTATAGGGTTTAAATGCGTGCCTTTAATCTTGTAGGCCATGTTGTCTATTTCTTTGAGGGCTGAGGTGTTGAAGAAGAATCCGTTATGGCGGGCATTATAGCTGTTCTGCATTAGCCTTGATATGAAAGCTCCTGTATAACAAATATAGTTCTCATTTTGCTCATATCTTATTGTGGACTGGAGGAAGCTGTTTATTTGCTGTGGCGTGAGGATTGCATCTAATTTGTCTAATGGGGAAGGTATTTTGAACAGGTCTTCATTCTGAAGGAGTTTTTCATATTCTTTAAGGCCCCTATCAAACAGTAAGGTACCTTCTACTTTGCTATCCATCCTTTCGTCAGGGGTTTCTAATTTGGAGTATCCCTTGAGGAAATCATCAATGTCCCTGTTTGGTGCCATTCCTTCTCTCGTTCTCTTGTTTACATATATAAATCTTGTTGATTTTTTCCAGTAGAAACCATTAAAAGCATTAAATTATTCTTTCCCTTTATGGACGGGGTGCTATACCAAGACATAATGCATGAGATAAGGGAGATAGCTAAGGATAATACCCTTGTGATAGTTGAAGGGAAGAATGATGTTGCTTCTTGTAATGAGTTAGGCATTAAGAACGTTATTGAAATTAAGCAGCCGCTTTTTTCATTAATAGAGAGCATTGAAGACAAAGAAGTCGTTTTGTTAGTTGATCTGGACAAGGAAGGCAAAAGTTTGTACTCCAAGCTTAAGAAGGATTTAGTGCGGAGGGGTGTCAGGGTTAATGATAAGTTAAGGGAAATGCTTTTCAGGACTCCTGTGAGGCAGGTTGAAGGCCTTTATAATTATCTTGAAAGATGGAAATCTCAAAAGGAATAAGGATTAATGGGCTCGGGCTAGTTTTCGGGAAGGCTTTGATAATTGCGGATGTGCACATGGGCTATGAGGAATCACTCAACAAAAAAGGGATCTTGCTTCCAAGAAAGCAGTACAAGGAAACCATTTGGAAGCTGAAGGACATGCTCTCAAATGCTGAGGTTGACACAATAATCATAAACGGCGACATAAAGCACGAGTTTGGCACAATATCTGAAACAGAGTGGAGGCATACACTGCAATTGATTGACTTCCTCTCAGAGAAATGCAAGAAGCTCATACTGCTAAAGGGAAATCATGATACAATCCTTGGACCCATAGCAAAGAAGAGGGACATTGAGGTTAAGGATTACCATGTAATAAAAGATACTTTCATTTGCCATGGCCATATAATTCCTAAAGGCTTCAATAAGTGCAAAAGGATAATCATAGCCCATGAGCATCCTGCTATTGCGATAAAAGAAGATTCCAGGGTGGAAAAGTTCAAGTGTTTTCTTAAGGGCAAATACAAGGGGAAGGAATTGATAGTGATGCCTTCCCTGAACACGGTGACAGAAGGCACTGATATTGTTTCTGAAGAAAAACTAAGCCCATTTTTACAGCAGGACTTGTCCTCTTTTGAGGTTTATGTTGTGGAAGGCAGGGACCTGTTTTATTTCGGGAAAGTGAAGAGCATTGCGTAAATCTTAGCAAAAGTTTATATAGCTGTGCGTGTGGTTTATGCATTTATGGCATCAGATTTGGCGAAGCTGATAAACCAATCCTCTGCAATAGAAGAGATTGATATTATCCTGGAGGCTAGGGGGATAACTTCCAACACTCATAAGGAATTTGTAGAGTTTCTTGATGTGTGGCAGGTCATGCTTTCAAGGGAAATGCTGCCAGTAATTATGAAGTCAAGGGTAAAGGGCGGTGACTATCCTGACTTGAAGGTTGAAGGGGGAGGCATAGAATACCACATACATGGCTTGGTTCATGGCTGGCCTATTTACAGGGCACCCGGATGGCATCCTAGGCCAAGGCTTATTGAGCAGGTCAGCAAAAGGGCGGAATCCTTCCATAATCCGTCAGAACATGAGGACTACTTCTACGAGGAAAGATTTGATACTATATTTGACTTGCTAAAAAGCCAGGAGCTTCCTGATATCACTGCAACTGCTGCTGGCAAGGTTTCGTGGGTGAGGGATCTGGGAAAAAAAGTTGCTCTCCCATTAGTCGCTTTTTCTTCGGTGGCGGGCTACCTTCACTCAAAAGCTCTTTTTAATCCAAAGAAATATTTTAATGTAAATTCACTTCTTATGCAAGATGCCCTGGCAGATGAGAAATACCAGGAGAAATATTCTCGCCTCCACAGTGCTTTTTCTCTGCCTGAACCTCTTGATCTGGAAAAAAGCCATCTGGAGTGGAAATGCACTGACTTGAATTCCATTCTTTTTTACGGTGTTGCCTCTCCAAGTGAACGCTCTCTATGGGTGGCTAAAGAGTTAAAAAAACAGGCAAAGGAAAATAACTTAGAGAAAGTCCATTACTTTTGTGGGATGGGCCATTCAACACAGATAGCATACTTCCTAAAGCATCCTGATTACTCCTTTGACAAGCTTGAGGAATACAGAATCAGTAAGAAGCCCTCTTGACAGCTTCCAATGTCTCTTTAGTGTCCATATTCCCCTCAATCTGCTTCCTCCTGTGAACGTCATTGCTTCTTGTAGCATAAAGCCCCAGTTTCTGGGCAAGAGACCCATAATACTCTATTTCCTCCCCTGTATGCCTTCTTGTCCACACTTCTATCCCCCATAATCCATGGTTCTTTTTCAAATCCTTGACTATGTGGTCATACTCTCCCATGCCTAGATTGTGGCCTGGATGTGCTAACACCTTGACACCATTCACTAGCTTGAACAGCTCTGAGATTTCATTCCCTTTTAGCCCTAGTGCTGCAGGCTTCCCTTTGTTGAGGTAAGCTTTTATGAAATCATGCTCTGAAAAGATTCCCTCATTGCCAAGCTTTTCCCTGTTTCCGGGATAGGACAGCACAATGTTGGAGACATTGCCTTTTGACAGTATTCCTTTCTGCGCTGCTATGTCTTCCTCGGTTATGCTGAAGCCCAATGCCCTTAGCTTGTCAGCTATTCCCCTTGCCCGGTTCAGCCTTTTCTGCCCGAAGGCTTTGAGCATGCCAATGAATTCTGGCTTGTATTCAGGGTAATAGATGAGCATGTGGATGTTCTTCCCCATGTGCCTTGCAGAAAGCTCTATTCCGGGGATTACTTCAATGCCATAGTTCTCCAGCACCTTAAACCTTTCAATCCCATCAAAGGTGTCATGGTCAGTAACTGCAACAAATCCTTGCCCTGATTTTATTACGTCTTCAGGCTCTATAAGCCCGTCAGATGCTGTTGTATGCAAATGCATGTGCCCTTTCATTTTTTGCCCCCTTTTGGAATTTTGAATTTAAAATAAGTAGCTGAAACTCTCCAGTAAGGGCCATACCATATTAGTTTACCGCCGGGTACTAATTCTACGTCCCATCCTGAATCCTTGTAGTTTTGTAGGACTTTATCGACTGCCTTTGGATAATAAAGCTTTTTTATGGTGTATCGCATTTCATCTTTGCACTCTTTTAGCAAGAAATCATCTATTTTGCTTTCGAGCTCTCGTACTTCTTCATTGAATGATGCCTTTTCTGCAGCTTTTATCCTCTCCTGGTATTTCATACTTTTTATTTTTGCTTCTAGATTCTTAGTTTCTATCTTTTCTTTTATATTTTCTGGCTTTAATACCATCTTTCTTACCTCCTAATACCTAAAACGCAGGCTTCTAATATATATTTAACCAATAGAGTATATATTTTTGTATAGATGAATATTTTTTAGCAAACTTTATATATTTCAACAACTTTACTCCCAATATGAAAAGAAAACTGGTAAAGCAGGGCTCAAACACATTGACCATTTCACTTCCAGCAAAATGGGTTGAAACATTCGACCTAAAGCAAGGAGACGAGGTCAACCTTGAAGAGGACAAGAAAACACTTGTAATTTC
The DNA here is from genome assembly GCA_043818535.1 of Candidatus Woesearchaeota archaeon. Classification (GTDB taxonomy): domain Archaea; phylum Nanobdellota; class Nanobdellia; order SCGC-AAA011-G17; family GW2011-AR17; genus JBDRFS01. Next base: position 29,156 of record JBDRFS010000052.1, on the reverse strand, counting down.
CACGTGCCACGAATTCAAGGCAAGCAAGAGCGAAATAAATATCTCTGGATTAAGGAAGACCTTGGCCTATGTCTACCTAAACAACTGCTACACACGGGGGGATGATGAGGTAAAAGTAATATACGACAGCCCGAAGCTCTGCAATGTGATATCAGAGGCAACAAGCTCCATGATAGGCTATGCAATTGTGGAGCAGGGGAAAAGTTACTGCATACTTAAAGACCTGTCAGGCACTTCCTCGGCTGAATTTGACATACTCTTCAGGAGGATACTCCGATTGATAGAAGCCATGGGGGAATCTGGATTGGAGGCTATGAAGAAGAAGGATATAAAATCGTTGAACGCCTTATCATCCATGGACCTTAACGTCAACAAGTTCACCAACTATTGTTTAAGAAGCCTAAACAAGAAAGGATACAGGGATTTCCAGAAGACGATGCACTACTCCACAATCCTGGTTCTTATTGAGCAGCTGGGCGATGAGTATGCCCGCCTTTACAAGGCCCTGGACGCTCCGATTAGGAAGGACACGTTGAAGCTGTTTGAGGACGTTGTCAAGCTTAACAGGATATTTTCCCGCATTTTCCATAAGTACAGCAAGGAGGATGCCACAGAGATCTTTAACAAGAGGGACTGGCTGAGGGAGATAACCATGCAGAAGATGAGGAAGCAGTGCCTTAATGATGCGCTTGTCCTTTATAGGATAAGGAAGATGGTTGAGCTGATGGGGGACATATTGAAGATAGAGATTGGTCTGCATATCTGAACTTTTTTGGAAGCCTGGGATGCATCTTTTTTTTCTGTAGAAAGATATTTAAACATCCTTAAAGCAATAAAGCCTTATGGGCCTGTAGTCGAACGGTTAAGACGCCGCCTTCGCAAGGCGGAGACTCCGGGTTCGATTCCCGGCAGGTCCATGCCCGCAGCCGAACCTAGCTTGAGTGATAGGTCTTTGGTGATGGGAGTGTAAGTGCAGGGAATTTTAATAAACGAAATGGTTATAAATCCAAATTTTCTGTCAGGTTTTATAATGTTGGAGGATAAACCTAAAGTAAATGAACCTTATGAGGTGGATATTTCCAATCAGATAAGCAATCCCTGGGATGAAGATACTGTAATAGCCATGGTTAAGGGCGGGTTCAAGTTTTCAATAAAAATCAAGACAGAGATTAAACTAAGGCTAAAAGAAGAGTTCTACCATGACATCCCAAAGAGACTAGAGGAAAAGCACCTGTTCAAGACAGAGAAAAATGCCAATAATATAGTTTCTTCATTGATTCATGCATATTTAATACACAAACTGGTTGTACTTAATCCAACTATCGGGGGAGATGTAAAAGTCTGTCCTGACACTCGTCCAGTGACAAAAATAGAGAAATATTTTACTCGGGCTTGTACCTATTTTGACAGTGATGTAAAAGAACGAGTTAGATTAAAGTTTAGAAAAGGCAAGAAAGTCAAAGGCAAGTTAGAAGCAGCTCCACGCTCTAAGGCAAACAGGACTGCATTAAAAGTAATGAGAAATAAGAAGGCAAGAAGTTACCATTTATCACAAGAAGACTTAAGAGAGTTACAGGGGTTTATAAGGAGCCTTTATCACAAACAGAAGTTCAAATAAAAAGAAGGGTCAGGACCAAGGTCCCCAAGCCTAGCAACGCCCTGTCGCATGATAGCTACTGGGGCGATACACTAGAGTACCCTTCTATTAATTAGGATAATCAAGTAGTATATATAGGTTTCGCAGTAAATGGTGGGACATTTTTACCATATCCAGATTAAATCTTGCAACTTAACTATTCCTGCAGATTCTTACTGCTCCCGGCAGGTCCATGCCCGCAGCCGTAGTCACTTGTTCATCTTTGTTATGGCCTCGTAATATGCGACCATGAGCTTTCTTATGGTTGCCATGCCCTGAATCTTTCCGTTGATCTCTATTGGCAGCTGGTTAAAGCCCCTTTCAAGGACAATGCCCACTGCCTTTGATATCCTCGTCTCAGGACCTACTGAAACAATATTGTATGACGTTATCTGGGAGATGGAGGATTTCTTTATGTCCATGCTGTTGTAGAGCGCATCAACAACATCTATAAGCGTTACAATGCCGCTTTCCTTGCCGGCTTCCAGCACCACTGCATAGTTCTTCTTCTCCTTGAGGAAATTATCCTTGAGGACCTTTATAATTGGCGTATCAGAGGTGGCTGTAGGCACATCCTCGTCCATGACCTGGCTGACTGTAAGCTCTTCTATCAGGAAGGAAGACTCAAATGCCCTTAGGATGTCAATTATCCCCACAACGCCCAGGAATGATGAGCCGCTCTTTACTATTAAATAGTCCGCATCCTTCTCTGTCATTAGCTTATAGATGTGTTGCATGGAGTCATTCTTGCCGCACGACAGGAATTTCTCATCCATGTAGTACTTAAGCTTCGCATCCTTCATGGAATCAAAGTCATATGCAGGAAGCTTAGAAAGCAGCCCCTCTTTTGTGATTGCTCCAACAACCTTCTTTCCAGCAGTTATTGGTATGACGCTCTGGTTAGTCTTGAGGAACAGGTCAATGGCGTCAACTGCATTATCCTCTGGGCTTAGGCACTGGCATGCCTTATTGAGGAATCTTGATGCCTTCCGCTCAACAATTTCCTTTCTTGGCACGAACAGCGAATAAATGACCTCCTTTGAGTAGTCTTTAATTGGCCTGAACAGGGCTATTAGCATTATGAGGAGCATAATTGCAGGAAACGCCAGCAGGTATGCCCATCTTTTTCTTGAAGATTCCTCTTCTTCCATCAGAGTCTCATTGGCTTCTCTTGATATGTTTTCTTCAGGGCTAAGCTCTTGGATATTATAGTCTGTAGGCTCTGCATTCTTTTTTGTTCCCTCAAAATCCACAATTGAGGAGAAATACTCGAACAGCCCACCAAAAAATTCAGTCTTGCCCTCATCTTCTCCTATAACTATATTGGCGGTAAACGCGATTGTGCTCTGGTTATGGCTCTCATTTCCTATAACTGCCTTTAGTGTGAGCATGCTCCCTGGCTTGGCTTGGATAAGGTCTTGTGAAAAGCTGTAGTGGCCGGACTTTTCTGCGTCGCCAAACTTTTTTGCCTCCTTTTCATTTAGTGCCCTTACACTGGCGCTTCTCTCCTTTTTGTCTGTCCATATGGAAGTTATTGTGATGTCTGTATCAGAATTTCCGTCATAGGATGCGTTCCCAGATATGAAGACGGGTATTGAATCAGCATATGCTGGAGTGACCAATAGGAGTGCTGCTATAATTAATATAAGGTATTTTGACATTCCCATAATTATATGGGCAACTTGCTTTAAATCATTTTTGGTAACGTAACATTTATAAATTACCCTCTTAACTTAAAGTTAGCAGCCGCATGGTTGCTTTTGGCTTGATTTGTTCAGTGGGTCAAAGTGCTCACTAGCATGTCACCAGTTGCGGGGGTGCCGGAGCGGTCAAACGGGCTAGGCTCAAGAGACTGAGCAATGAGGCTTTTTGCCTATGACTTAAGACACCTAGTGGCTTAGTGCCTACGCAGGTTCGAGCCCTGTCCCCCGCATTTACTATTAATCTTAAAGGCAGAAAAAGCCCACTTTTTTTGGTGCCATCCTAGGTGGATTCCTCAGTTAAAAACAGAAGCAGGGGCTTGTGCGGCAATAGTCCTGATATCGTGGCATTAATGCAGGGGCGTTTCCCCCACTGCAGTGAATGAAAAATGGCTCAAATCCCCCACTAGGATGAAAACCTTTATAAACTAGTTCTACAATTAAATAGTATGAAAACATCAATTATGAAATGGAATTTCTGGTGGTCAAACCCGGAAAAGTTAGATCAATTTGAATGGGTGGAACGAGATACTCTAAAAAAGGCTATAGCCCTTATGGGTTCTCCGCACATAAAAGATATTATAGGTGTCAGAAGAGCAGGCAAGACTTTCCTGATGTATCAGGTTATTTCTTATCTTATAAAAAATATGGTTAAACCTAATGAAATATTATACCTTAATTTTGACGATCCTGAGTTTAAAGAGATAAAAACAACAATCTCTGCATCATTGGAAATAAACCCTGAGATAAAATACCTCTTTCTGGACGAAGTTCAGAACATTTCAGGATGGGAGAAAGAGATCAGAGTATATTATGACAGAAAAGAATTCAAACAGATATTCGTATCAGGATCATCCGCATCTTTAATTTCAAGAGATGTAGGGCAGACATTAACCGGCAGGCATCTTACCCTGCTAGTTACCCCTTTTTCATTTAAGGAGTTCATTTCAAAGCAGAACATAAATTACAAAGACCCTTTCCAAAAAGAGAAAGTCACACATTATTTGGAAGAATTTCTTCAAGATGGCGGATTTCCGGAAACCCTTGCTACAAGCGTGATAACTAAGGAGCCAATACTAGTTAATACTTATAATGACATACTTGCAAGGGATGTACTTCCAAGATTTAATGTAGATTCAGAAGCCACAAAGAAAGTAGCCTATTATCTTATGACAAATATAGGCGCCCCATTCTCTGAGAATAGTATTGCAAAATCTCTAAATATGCATAATGAGACTATTAAAAAATACCTGTCTATGTTAGGTGAAGTTTTCCTGTTTTATTATACAAGGCAATTTTCATGGAAAATAAAAACACAATTAAAGAAAGACATTAAATGTTACTCTATAGACACTGGATTGAGGAATGCTGTTTCATTTAGCTTTTCAGGAGATTATGGGAAATTAGCTGAAAATGCGGTTTTAATAGAATTAAAGCGGCGGGAAAAGGATGTTTACTTTTGGAGAGGGAAAAATGAAGTTGATTTTATAATTAATAACAAAGGGAAACTATCTGCAATTAATGTAACATATAATGATAAAATTGCTGAAAGAGAAAAGAAAGGTTTATTGGAATTCAGGAACAAATATGCTTCCGCCAAGTTAATGATAGTGACCAAAGACTTAGAGCAGGAAGATAAAGATGGAATAGCCTATATCCCTTTATGGAAATGGCTGCTTGGAAAAGAGTGACCTCCTGCGTGAAGCTGCTGTGGCTGTTATGCGCTCACCAGCATTTGAGCGTGGTCATTCGTATCTATCTTTCCTCTCAAACAAAAGAAAACATTACAGGCTCCTAAAGAAACCCTTATAAATTTTAACAGCATCCCTTAACACATGACTTTAGTTGCAGCACTGAAGATTAACAAGAGTTCTGTGATCATGGCTGCAGACTGCAGCGTGACAGTAGGGGATTATAACTATGAGCTTGCAAGGAAAGTCCGCTACATAGAGCCGATGCTTATAGGCAGGGCAGGCATCCAAAGCGAAGTTAATCTCATGATGCATTGGCTGGAGCACAAGATTATGCCAGAGGACAGGCTTAGGGACGTGTTCAAGAAGGTCAGGACTACATACAACTACTTGTGGAAGAGAGAATTCCAGAGAGGAGTCTTGGAAGATTATGGCATCCGCCTTGCGGAATTGAAAAATGGCAATATAGACCCCAAATTAAGGGAAGAGCTGCTTAAAAAGCTCAAGAGCGGCGACTCCTTTTCTCCGTCTTTGCTTTTCTGCGGGCACTCCGACAACGAGGCCAGAATCTACAAGATCAACAAGTTTAACAGGAACATCTCATCTATTGGGAGATACGAGTCCATTGGCGCAGGCAGCACTGACTTTGATAAGGGGATAAGGGGCAAGCTGAGCTCCAACTTAGGGGATATTGCGGAAAGCAGCGCAATACGGATGCTGGCAGAAGGCTTCTCTGAAGCTTCGCACTATAATAGTGTTGGAAGGCTTACAACATTCCACAGGCTTGACAGCAAAGGCTACAGCGAGCTTTCAATGGAAACAACAAGCCTGCTTGCCAATTCCTACATCCTTCACTCAAGAGAACTCATAACTGATGAAGGCTACAAAAAGATTATGGATGCAGCGAGCTTTGATGATGAAGCTGCTGCCCACAGGGAGTTTGATCAGGAAGTTGGAAAGCTTAGCCTTACAGAAATACTGAAGAAATTCCCCCTTTCCAGTTAGCTTCTTATCCTTGCAGCCTTTTCCTTCTCAGAACAAGTCACGTAAACGCCGGAAGCCACTTTTATCCTTGGAAGCAGGCTTATCGTCCCATCTTCAACTCTTCCTATTTCCTCTTTCTTAGTGGATGATGAGATGACATAGCTGTCCTGGTCAAGCGCTGCGATAGCCTTTGTGTGCTCAAATGCAGGCCCTCCTTTATCACCTTCTATCCGGAACATGAAGCCGTCTATTTTTGTGTTGCCCTCGTTCTTTATGGTTATAGTAACGCTATTCGGCTTGCCTTCAGCGTCAACAGCAGCCACTGAGTCAATTACAGAATATTTTAAATTTGTGCACATCGCCCTTTTCTCTGCCAGTTCGCCTTCCTTGTGCGCCCTTTCTTCCACATAGCTCCTTCCCCAGAGGATAAGCAATCCTACAAGAGCCACTGTAAATCCAATAAGAAGCACTGTTGCCAGCAATGGCGATATGCCCTTTTTTCCTCTCATCATCAAGTTTACCTAAGTCTTTTTTGCTTATATAATTATCGCTTTTTTGGTGAATGGCCTTGATCCTGATAAAGCATGGCAGCCTGAGCTTTTGGATTTGTTGGCGTGGAAGTTCTTACATGGCTTTTATCTGCATGTGCCTTTCTGCTATGGGCAGCTTATCCCCAGGACCTTGTCCCTGCAGCCGTATGTTTCCCCCTTGACTTCCACAATGGGCATTATCTCTGCTGTTGTGAATGCTGGGTCATCTCCTACTTCCCTGGGGCTTGAGGACAGCGGCAGGATATCGCTTCCGAAAAGGAAATAGCTGCCATTGTCCAGGATTATGCGGGCATTGCTTATTTTCACGTATCCCTTGTTCTCTATAACCAGCTCTGTGCAAGAGTCTTCGCCCCAAGCGTCTATCCTGACCATCTTGCACTCTTCCTTGCCTGATACAAAATTTATAGTGTCTTCGCTTAAGGTGGCAACCTGCCCTTTTGACCAGAATATGACTGCAGTTGTTAAGGCAATTGTTGCCGCCATAGCAAGGACCCATGCGATCCAGGATGACCCTTTTTTTTTCATTTTTATATCTCTAAATCAAGGCAGTAAAGAGGAAAATTTTGTTCAAGACTAAACTTTCTGCTGTTTGTGCATGTAGTTATTTTGTCCCCTACCTTTATTGCAGGATTAATTTCAATTTCTGTCCCTGTAATCTGCGCATTGACTGTGACATTCCTTGACTCTCTTGGTTTAATAATTATATCCGCTATTGGGACTAATTCTTTCTTTCCATCTTGGTCTTTGTCCCACTCTTGTATAGGTGGTGTAAACATGAGGCCATATATAGTAGTAACTCCAAAATTATAAACAGTTATGTTACAGTGATTGTAATTTAATTTAAGATTAATCATTACCTCATCGCACTCAATCCTGCCTTCAGCAGGAGTAATAAGCGTTTCTGTCTGGGTTTCCGTGGTGGAAGTGTACCACATAATGACCACTGTCCCCAGGCCCACTGCAAATGACAGCAAAAGAACAAACGCTATGATCTGTGAAATTCCCTTTTTTCCCTTAATGCCACTCACCGCCGCTTCTCTCCCCGCCCTTGCCGGACGTGTAGACTTTCCTCTGCTCGCCATGCTTCTCCCAGCTTATTGAAAATACCTCATACGGCTTGTTTTCATCCAGATAGAAGCTGTACCAGCACTCCCCGTCGCATTCAAGGTTTATGTCGATAATGCCTGGGTACTCAAACGCAGGCTGCCTTTTCACAGAATAAAGGCAGTCTCCAAGAATCTCCTGCAGCATTTCAAAATCCCCTTCTATGTCATCAAAGCTCACTCCTGCAGGAATATTCGAATAGCATCCTGGAAGGCTAACCTGATCCTGCCAGGTTTGTCCCCAGTTTTCAAAGACGATAGTGGCTTTGGCCTGTTCACCATCGTCTGTCAGGTCAAGGTAGTTCCCGACTGTTACCCCTGTTGAATTCTTGAATATGAACAGCAGCCCGTATCCCGGGTTTACTGTCCTTGCATAGGAGGCAAACTTTATTGAGAACCCCGTGAATGCTTCGCTTATCTCCTCTTCTGTCTTGCCATTGGCAATCATGCTGTTTATCATCTTTGAGCTTTCCTCTTCAAAATTTAAGGCAATGCTTTCAAAGTCGCTCTCAAGGTTTTCCTGGCTTGCGGAATTTGCAACCTGCACAAGGCTGTATATCACTATTGAAAGCACTAGCGCAACAAGTATGTATATCTGTCCCCTTTTGTCCATGCTTAGGAAGAGGGAATATTACTTTAAAAACCTTGTTGTTGAGGAGATGCTGGCTTTCTTACAATCCCAAAAGAAGAAATAAATGCGGCTGCTATAAAATTTATGTTTTTGGCTGCTGCTGACCTTGCTCATGCTCTGCAAGCTCGGCCTCCATCTTCCTAAGCTTTTCTGCTGTGGTCTGCGTTTCCTTCTCCTTCCTCTTTTCAGCAATGTCCTCTGCTTCCTGCTTCTTTGACCTGCCCTTGAAATAGTCTGCAAGCATCAATGCTACAAGCAGCGTCCCCACAGCAGCCCCTGTTATCCCAACAATCCACCCGGCTTTTGTGAACGTATGCAGGAATCCCCCTAAAGGGTTTCCTTCATCTAGTATGCCTATTGTTTCCCCCAGGTTCTTCTGGATGACATAAGCTATGAAGAATCCTATTATTGATACCATGTACGCTGTTATTATGTAAGAAAGGTGCGCGTTCTTTTTCTCTGCCTTTTCCTTTTTTTCCTTCTCTGCTTTCATGGCCTTTATTTCGACCATTGCCTTATCCGCTTCCTCCTTCCCTTTTGCCATGTTGTCAAGGAATGCCCCTGCAGTAATAAAATCGTAATTATTTGTCCTTAATGCCTGGTAGATCACCTGAAGGCTGAACCCTTTCCTCAGCTTTTCCTTTACCCAGGCTTTCTTTGCAGGCTTGTCTATTACTGGCCTTCCTTCTGCCTCAATGGAGTAAAGAAGCCTGTCAATTTGCTTTTCCACTATTTCGGAGTTTATATCCATGCTACTAAAAGGGGAGTTGAGAATATATAAACTTTATTGCTTTTGCAGAAGCCAGTACTGCTTGAGATTGTTACAATGGGCCGTTTCCCGCAGCAGAGGAAGGCTACTTGACCTTTGACAGGATATCCTCAAGTATAGCATCTATGGGCCTTTCCCCGTTTACTGTTACGAGCTTGCCCTGCTTCTCATAGAACTCTATTAATGGCTCTGTCTGCTTCCTGTAGACCTTAAGCCTTCCTTTATGACTTCTATCCTGTCGTCATCCCTTTGGTAGATCTCTCCGCCGCATTTGTCACAGGTCCCATCTTCTTTTGGCTTAATATGCATGCCATAGATTCTTTTGCACTTCCTGCACTGCCTTCTTGAAGTCAGCCTTTCCTCTATGGTCTTGTCAGAGCTTTCTATGTCTATTGCCTTGCCTATTGTTGTTATCCTGTCCAGTGCTTCAGCCTGCGGTATTGTCCTTGGGAAGCCGTCTAAAATGAATCCTGACTTGCAATCTTCTTTCTTCAGCCTCTCTTCTACCAGCCTTATTGTAATGTCATCTGGCACGAGGTTGCCTTTTCCCCAGTACTTATCTTTTGCCTCAACTCCAATGGGGTTGCCTTCTTCATATAGCTGCCTGAACATGTCTCCTGTAGAAATATGGGGTATGTCCAGTCTCTTTGCAACCCTTTCAGCCTGCGTGCCTTTTCCTGTACCTGGCGGGCCAAGCATTATTATGTTGTGCATTTTGCCACCTTTTGCTTAGGATTGCGGGAGAACTTTTTATAGTTTGTGTTTTTAGCAGCCGTGTTTCCGCAGAGGTTGCAGTTTTTGGATGTCTTTGGGCAAGGTAGTGTTTTCTGTGGGCATGCTGATTTATAATTTTTGAACAGCCACTACTTAATTTTGGCTTACTTAGGGATTGCTTTCCGTATTTTCTCTCCTTCTGCTGTAAGCTCATACAGCCTTCCCATCTTTTGTTTTGGGGTGAGGCATTTTATGATGCCTTCCCTCTCAAGTTCCCTTAAGGCTCTTGCCACATTTGAATCTTCCATCCCTATCTCTTTTTTTATCTGCGATGGCGTTTTCATGCTGCTCATTGCCATAATAACTTTTTTCCTGTTCTTGCTTCTTATTGCGAAGGAGAGCTTGTTGTAGTCCATAGTAAACAGAATGGAAAACTATAAATAAAATGAAACCTATCAGATACCTATCAGCTTATACCAAAAGGGATGGGAACATGAAAATAAAATCAATAATAGTTATTTTGTGCCTTCTATTGTTGGCCAGCTGTAGTAGGCAGGCTCCAGCAGACGACATGCCTGAAGTGCAACAGGAGCAAATTGAGCAGGCTGAAGCTGCCGTCTCTCCTGATTTGCCTGAAGAGCAATTATGCAAGGCTCCTTATTATGAATATATGGCTGGAGAGTGCTGCCTGGATGCGAATGCAAACGGTATCTGCGACAGGGACGAGTCTCCTGCTGAAGATTCTAATGAGAAAGATGTTGGAAAGGTTGCCCAGTCCCTCACTTCAGAATATTGCGGCATAACCAGCATGTTCCAGGTGGTCGACTGCGTTTCAAGCTATATCTACGAGGACCACATAGAGCTTTCACTAAGGGCCAATAAGGCAGGCTATACTTTCATAAAGAAAGTGGAGATTGTATCGGCAGGCTGCGAGGCGACATTTGACACGGCTGGAAAAGAGATGAGTGAAGGCTTGAATTGGAGTGAGACTGCCACAATTAATATCGACTGCGTTCCTAAAAAGGAATCCATAGACAGTGACTTGCTGGTTACTGTGGAATGGTGGGAAATGGAAGTTGCAGATGACAATAACCCTGTAACGCCTTCGGTTGTGACTTATGCAAACTCCCCTAAGACATACACCAATAAAGGGTATATTAGCGGGATGGTAAGAAAGGGCTGAGTTGGTTCTTGCATTAATAGTGGGCTAAGGCTGGGACAAAAGGGAAGTGGAGCTTGTGGCTACAAAGGGGAGCCGTGCGGTAATTGCCTATAGGGCATGCTTGCCTGGTGCGTAATCTGGACGAAACTTGACGATCCCTGCCCGCAATATGAAGGCAAAACTGGCTGCCTATGCTGCACCAAGCAAGGCAGGTTGATATCTGAAGCTCTGCTAAGCATATTGTAAAAAGAACTATTCTAATAACCATTTCCACAACGGAATAAAATCCACACCGCCGACTTTTTGCTCTGTATCTTTTGTAATGACAATAAGGGCTTTTACATTTTTATGGGCCTGTTTGAATTCTGCCAGAGCATTTGTTTCCCTGCATTCTATTTTGTCTGTATAGCTTACATTTATTGCAGTAACCCCATTGCCCTTATGCTTTACTACAAAATCAACTTCTCCGTGCCCCTTCCAGAAATAGGCTTCCAGCCCCCTTCTCCTGAGTTCCACAAAAACCAGATTCTCAACTTGCCTTCCTTCATCCTTGGAAAACTTATGGCTTACAGCATTCCTCATCCCATTGTCAATATTGTAAGCCTTTCTAGGCTTCTGCTGCATTATAGTTTGCTTAAGTGAATAAGAGAAGAAGTTTAGCTGAAGAAGCAGGTATGCATTTTCCAAAAGCCGCATGTACTCTTTCAGGCTTGTTATGTTAAGGCCTACTGCCTTTGAAAGGCTATTATAGCTTAATATGCAGGCGTTATTAGTTATAAGATATCTTGCAAGCTCTATTAGCTTTGCGACTTCCCGTATATTATTTGGCTGCACAATGTCCCTTAGGATTATGCTGTTGAAGTATTCCTCAAGCCTCTTTTTCCTGACTTCATCGCTGTCTTCCAGCACGGCTTCTGGAAATCCTCCCAAACTAATGTATTCAATGAGGAAATGCTTTATTTCTGTTTTTTGCATATCCGCATCTTTTATCGTTATATTCCTGAACCCAAGGAATTCAGCAAATGAAAGAGGGTATATTGTTTTCGCCAGTATCCTGCCGGTCAGGAGAGTTGAAAGCTTATCATAAAGCATGGAATTGTTTGATCCTGTGAGGACGAATTTTACACCTCTCCCATGAAGATCGTAGCTTTTTTTAATCCATCGCTCCCATTCTTCTATATTTTGTATTTCATCAAAGAAAACATACTTCCGGCCTTTAGGGTTATTGAGTTCAAGAAAGGAATTATACACAAACTCTAACGCCTGGGTTCCCTTGAATTCCAGTGGCTCGTCAAAATTGAAGTATAACACATTTTCAGGCCTTATGCCTCCCCCTATAAGCCTGCTTATCAACTGGTAAATAAGGGTACTTTTTCCACTCCTTCTAACTCCGGTAAGGGTTATTACTTCCCTTGCACCCATGAGCCTTGACAGCTCATCCAGCATGTGGTGCGCTCAATGCCTATTTTCTCTTTTGGGACTATTTTTTCTGCCCACCATGGGTTCCAAGCTTTTATTATACTTGCCATGCCATAAAACAGCCAAGCTATCTTTATAAGGCTTTCTATTATGATTTAAGGTTAGGGTATAAATATAGCGATTATGATTTAAGGTTTTATTGGCACAAATTTGGGCAATAGCAGTGCTGCAAACAATTGCAGAAGGTTAATAGAGTATGGGCCAGCAGCCGCGTTTCCGCAGAGGTTGCAGTTTTTATGGGCTAAATGGGCACTGCGGAGCTATAGGGCAAAGCAATCTTTTAGCTTTTAGCAGACATTAAGTTGAGCATAAACAGCCTCCGCCGGGAGTTTCGCCAGCGTCAATGCTGTCAGGCAGTTTGGCTGCCTTTTGATCACCTCTGGCGCACTGACACCCTATCGAACCCGGGACCTTTGCCTTACCAAGGCAACGCTCTACCGACTGAGCCACGGAGGCCTAAAGAGAAGTGAACGATGCTTTATTTATAAAAGTATCTGTGGTGCTGGGGCTGGAGCATAATCCCTTTTTGTAGTAAGATTTAACGGCCATTGCCTACAACATGAAAGCAAAACTGGCTGCTAATACATATACCAGCTTTTGTGGCATCTCTAAGCCTGGAAGAAGTCCTTCTGGTCAGCATACCTTACGCCTAGTCTTCTTGCAAAGTTCTCATCGCTCTTCATGTCCCCGACCATTATCGTCTTTTTCATGTCCAGCTTATGCTTCTCTATGAATTCAGCGCCCATGCCAGGCATTGGCTTTCTGCAGTAGCAGCTTATTGGCCCGTTGCGGTGAGGGCAGAACGAATACTCTATGTCTATGCCCAATAATTCATTAGTCCTTTCAAAGCATGCAACTGCGTCTTCCCTGCTAAGCTTGCCTAAGGCTATTCCTGCCTGATTGGACACGCCCAAAAGGAGATAGCCTTCTTTTTTGTACTTGTTAAGTGTTTCAGCCCTTCCAGGAAGTATCCTTATGTCGTCAGGAGAATTTGGGCAGACATTTCCGCTTTTTGTTTCCCTTAAGGTCCCGTCATAGTCCAGAAGCAGTGCCTTGTTCTTGTAATTGGCATCAAAAACTCTTTTGAATTCAACCTTCTCTACAGAAGAGAAACCTTCTTTGGTTGTGGGCTCTTCAAACCTCTTCCTGTAGCTGAAAAGCACAAATGGCGGGAAGATGTTAGGGTCTTTCCTGCTTACCTTCTTTATCTCTTCAGGCATAAGCAGCCTGCCATATCTCCTTATCATCCTTGCCGCAGCATTAACTTGAGCATCTTCTATTGAGGTGCCCATCAGGAGGCACTTTACCGGCATGTTGTATTTTTTTCCTATGTCAATAACAGGCTTCCTGCTTTGTACTGTAGGATAAGTGTTGTCAAGAACAAAGTTATCTTTTCCTGCCTTGATCTCTTTTTCAAGCATAGGGATTAAATCATCCAGCCTTCCGCCTATAGAATCCCTGTTTAGCCTTACGTAGCCTTTTTCGAGGTAGCCTTCAACATGGGTGGACTTGCCTGACGCCATGCATCCCATTGCGATTACGATTTCCATTTTCTTGCTGTAAGATTATACTCCTATATAAGGCTTTTTCCTGGTGGGGCTCTGTCAAGTTGATGCTCAACTGGGAAAGCTATGCTCTCCTAATAAAAGCCAAAAAGGACTTCCACACCGGCAATTCCAAAAACGCAGGCTGCCAACTTTCATGCTTTGATAATCCACTAGCAAAAGTAAGCAGCCAGTCCTGTCTTGTAGGCAGGGATCGCTAAGTCTTGCTTTCAAGGTACTCATTAAGCGTTGGGAGCCTGCTCCTCTCATTTATTGACTCTATTAGTCCCTGGTTTTTCCTGAGGCATGAGCGATAGTTGCGGTTGAGGACATTATTGGTTAATACTATTGACGCTCCAACTCCCCCTATCCCTCCAAATATTGCTAGCCCGGCAGTCCCTCCTGCAAGGTAATTCGAAAAAGCATCTGGCTGGGAAAAGACTGCTGCGCAATAGCCTGCGGCCACAGCAATGGAAGCAAGAATGCAAGATATAGTTGTGCTGCCTATTGCAATATTCTTCAGGTGATACATTAGCTTCTTTGACTCATCCTCCCATATTGACAAATAGGAATCCCTTTTGTTTTCCACTATCCTTGCCTCCAGCTCCCTGAAATAGCCCTCTATGCTTTCATCACTGAACTCGCAGCTTTCCATGATGCTGCTTAGGTGCTCTTCTGTTATGTCGCAGAGCGCCTTATTTACCTTCTCTGCTTTAGACCTTGTCCTCCACCCCATGAACTTCTTGTTTTTGGAGTAGCTCTTCAGCACAGAGGCGAGCTTTACATCTATCTCCTCAGAAGGCTTTTCATACTTTACAAGATTTTTATCTTCCATTATGGCAAGAAGGTGCTCGAATAGCATGACGTCCAGGAGGCTGTCAAAAGCCGCCAGGTAAAACTTCTGGCTGTTTTCATTGCAGTTGTAGTTGTACCATAAATTGCCATAACAAACATCATTTGCCCCTTTTATCTTAGAAAAAAACTTCTTCTTTCTTTTGAACTTCTTTGTGAGATCTTCTTCAAGATACTCGGGCATCCTGTCTTCAAGCAATGAATCCAGGCCAGAAACTTTCTTTATGTTCTCAAGCCTGTACTTAAAATAGGATTTTGTCAGTCCCTCTTCAAGGAATGTAAGGCTTGTTTTTGTCTCTACAAGCGAGTCAAGCTCATTATATTTCTTGGAAAGCCCCTCAAGCCCTTCCTTCTCTATTATAAGCTGCACTTTGTTCATTTCAGCACCTTCTTGTTTAGGTAGTTCTTCTTTACATCATTGAAGCTGTTCAATGGCAGTCCCTTTGCTAATACAATGGAATAGGCCAGGCTGTCCAGCATTTCCGGGCTTTTCCAGTACTCTTCCGGAGCATTCTCAAAGAGGCTGTTCTCTATGTTCATGTATACTTTTGAAGAAAAGGGGCTGTTCCTGTAGGAGAAAGGCTTTGTCGTGTCGCTGAACTTGCAGCCTGCTTCTATATTGACTTTCATGAGGCTATTTGAGGAGCATATGCCTTCTGCAATCTTCTTGACGCTTTTTATTCTGGAAGAATATTGCTTCAGAATGCTTTCATCATGCTTGAGCTTGAGTTTTTCATCTTCGCTTATTGCAAATGCGGCAACAACTTTCTCTGGAGCTGGTTCTTCAGAGTCATTTGCCGGTGCTGCAGTGTTCTTTCCAGGGACCATGTCCTCTACCAGGCTGTAGAAGCTGCGCTCTTCTGCGTACCTCCCTTTTTCCTTGTTATCATTGAGGAGCTTTTCTATGCCGGCCTTTGAAACCTCCTCATCATACTTCAGGCTGTCATCCTTGTAGAAATTTATCCCGTCATTAAGGCTTATCTTTTCAGAGAAGGGGCTTTCATCCGGCTTTACATATGTGTTGAACAATGGGATTTTTTTTATGTCTGTTTTCCTTCTTTTTCTTCTAAAGCCGTATCCCAGCAGGGCAAGGGCAGCAATGCCTCCAAGGGCGTGGTACTTGTGGTCCCAGGCAAAGCCCGGAGCAGCATAAAGGTAATACTTGGCTTTCCTTGACGCTTTCCTAATCCATACATGCCCATCCCTTTCTGAAAGCCTCTCATAGAAGTATGCAGGCTCTGGATTTACTTCTGCGTTTCCTTCACTGCCGAAGAAGCCTGAGAGCCATTGGTAGGCGCCGCTTACTTGAGGCTGGAGCCATTCTAGCAGGTTAACCATCCATCCCGGAACTTCCTGTGCATTTCTGTCAATTGCAGGAGTTGCGTCAAACTTCATCCATCCTTCCCCTTTTATGTATGCTTCAACAACTCCATGTCCAGCATTAATGTCTATTATCCCTTGTTCCCCTTGCAGCCCAACTGCCAGCCTGCTAGGGATGTTAAACCTCTGCCTGAGCATAGAAGCTACGATGCCGTTTGCAACATCGCAGTCCACGTCCTTCATCTTCATGGCATCGTTTACAAAATTGTCCATTTTCCAGGACTCTATCACTTTCTTGTTTGAAGTGTTGTATCTTAGGTATTGCCTGACAATGTTTGTTACAATCGTTGCGGCTTCCTTGTCGCTCATCTTGTGGAGATGGTTATATGAGACATTTGGGTCTATGAGCCCCATGAGCTCTTCCTGGAAGTATTCTTGCTCAAGCTTTCTCAGCTGCTTTTCGATGTTTTTTGGATAATT
Organism: Candidatus Woesearchaeota archaeon; assembly: GCA_043818535.1. Lineage (GTDB taxonomy): Archaea > Nanobdellota > Nanobdellia > SCGC-AAA011-G17 > GW2011-AR17 > JBDRFS01. The sequence continues at coordinate 12,540 of JBDRFS010000052.1, read as the reverse complement.
TATTTCGAATGGGACATCTGTAAGGAGCTTTTTTACTTGCTGTGCGTTAGTGCATATTTCCCTGTCGAAATGTATCCAGTCTCCATTCTCTAATCTGTAGATTAGATTTTTGCTGTTAAAACCTTCACCATACAACCTTTCATTGCTTATGATGAATAAGTTTGGCATTCTTTCAGGGTCCTTGCTTATAAACCATCCCGAAGGCACTTCATCCCACGTGAAATATTCCGAAAGGCCTTCCAGCTCTTCTATTGCTGACTCTAAGTTTGGGTTATTCAGCACTGCATCGCAGATGTCTGAGTCAGCAAACTCAAGTTCTCTTATTAATTCATCCAGCGGCTTAACAAAGTATCTTAGAGGATATGCCCCTTTAGGCTTGGAAAATGCGTTTACGGTATATGTGTCATAATCCATCCCATCATCCCCTGACCTCTTCCAATGGTCTGAGACATTATTAGGCAAGTGATTAATAGGGACAGGCAGCAGGCTCCTTCTTTTATGTGCATCAAGGTTGAGCCTCACGTAAATTTCTGGCTTCAGCTCTTCTTCCTCTTTGTCGTAAAAGCTTATTTCCCCCAAAGGGGCATTTTTCCATGTGCCGTCTTCATTGATTGTGTTATAGGAGAGGAACTTGAAGAATACGCCATTGAAATCTTCCGGAAAGCTCATCCCCTGGACTTTCTTTAGCGCGTCTTCACGGCTCATCCCTTCTCTTACGAACCTATACAAATAATCCTCAGGACTGTTTAGGAATTCATAGTCCCCAAAAGGCAGCTTGCTCTTGCCCCCCATATTATGCTTCATAAAATCTGGAATCCCTATTGGGAGGAAGTCTATTGAGGGAAGGTGGGAGCCGCCAATGAAATGCGTAGTTGTAAGATGGTACCTTATCTGGTCAACTCCTGCAAAAAGACCTGTTCCTAAAAGAAAGGCTACAGCTCCCCATTTTGCAGCCTTTGAGGCAATTGAGGCTACCTTCTTTATTCCTGTGCTTTTGCTAGTGTAAGAACTGAGGAACCTGAACTCATTCGCGCCTATCTTATGTATGTTGTCGCACAGATGGCCATGGAACTCTTTGTAGGAGCTTTCGCTTTCCCTGCCCATTGCCTCGCTAACCTCTTTTGGAGCCTCGTTCCTTGACCTTGAGAGAAGATATCCCGGAGGCATCTTTGCCACCCTTCTTGCATTCTCCTTTTCAGCCTCTTTCCTGAAAAGCGTCATGGCACCCTGCCTGAGCTCAACCCCTTCCCCTTTTTTGGAGGCTGCAGTTATGCTCTCCTCAAGCTTGCCTGAATTTATTTCGTGGCTCTTGTTGAAAACAAGCTTGCCCATGTCATCATTGTCAAGCTGCCTGTTTACCCTTATTCCATTTACCTTAAACTCAAAGTTCTCAGAAAGGCTGCCTGCCAGCTCTCCCAGCACTGCCAATGGGTCTCCCTTAAGCGTTAGATTCTCAAGTGTTATCGTAGTCCCTTCATTTACAGCAGAATCTTCACCTATTGTAATAACATACTCGTTCCTTCCATCCACCTCATTCTTCGTTATTGTGGTTTTCCTACTGAATGACTCAACTGCAACTTTTTCGCTGTAGTACATGCTTGGCTTGAACCCCCGCCCATGTCCCCCCACCTGGTACTTCTTGTCCTTCTTTGACGTATCGCCTACAGCTAAGAGCTTGAAAAGAACATCGTAAAGGTTCATCCCTATTGCAGAATCCTTAATCTCCACGTTGTACTTATTGTTATCTGTTTTTGTGTAATTCAGATCCACCTTGTGTGGGAATCTTATCTTTTCCCCTCTTTTTGCAAGCAGCCCCTCAAGGTCTGAATAGGCATCTATGGTATTCTGTATGCTTACCTCCCTCAAAACTTCCTTAGAAGATGGCAGCTGGTTCTCTATAGCATGCGTAACCTTTCTCTTTGCAACTGAAGCATCTCCTGCACTTGCCTTGCTGATGATATCCTCCAGCTTTTTGGCATCAGGATTCGGCTTTGAAAGTTCACTGCCAAACTCTGTTGAAAGCTTTCTGTCTGAGCTTATCATCTCCAGTACATGGTAATCCAGCTTTATCTTATCCATTTCCTGCAATCCTCATCATCTCTGAAAGGTAAAAGTTCTGCCTTTCTTCTTGATCTATACTAAAAGCCTTATGGCTTGTGTTAATTAGCAGCATGCTATCTGGCCTGCTGAAATAAAAAGGGTTGTCTGCTGTTATGCCCTTATAAAAAACTTCTGCAACTTCATGGCCTTTCCTTCCAATCTTCCCTTCTTCTGAAATAGTGAAGCTGGAGCTTCCTGTGGATATGGCCTGCCTTACTGCTTCAGAAGCTTCAGGATTCTGGCAGAGGGATGCATACTCTTCTGCTGTTATTGAATGCGCAACATTGGCCATGTTAACAAATATGTCTTCCTGAACAATTGAATTAAGCTTCTCTATCTTTCCCTTTACAGCAACAATCCTGCTATTGGATGCTATGCTCTTTTGAGGATACATGCACCTGTAGAGCCTTAATATGTCCTCCCTGCTTCCGGCTTGCATGAAATGATTGCATGGGTTCCTGTTATTGCTGTTTGACGCAAACCACTCTATGCATTTCTTTTTTTGCAATTTCTCCAGCTTTGGAAGGAAAGCCTTGCTGAACACTTCTGATATGTAATGGCATAGCCTTTCTGAATAGACAAAGTCATTTCTGCCCTCAACTGGCTGGAACTGCAAAGGCACATCTATGACTGCGTAGAAAGGGGCATTAATCCTGGATATTAGGACTTCTCCTGAAAGGTAAATCAGGCCTCCTTCTTTTTTAGGGTTAAAGTGTACCCTGCTTTCCTCATCATTGACAGAGAAAACATCTATTGAGCCTCTCTTCCTCAGTATGCTTTTTTTGTTTATATTCTTTCCAGAAGCTATGACCTTTATTCTCCCAGGATTGAAGTACTGCAGCTTTTCTTTTATTAGTTTCTCCTGCCCTTTCTCCTTTTCCTTGTTGGATTTAGAGGAGACTGTAATCCTTAGGCCGTTATGCTTTAAATCAGAGTGCCTGAAGCCTATATGAAGCATGGAATCGTGCATGAAATATCTTTGTGCCAGTGCTTCCTCTCCTGCTGCCTTTGCCTCAACATATGCCTCACCCTTGTTCTTAAGCACTTCAACCAGCTTGGCTTTTGAGCCTGCGCCAAACCTTCCAATAGAAAACCTGTTTTTCTTTATTGAGATGTAGGAAAGAGGATACTCCTTGAAGAACTGCTCTTTTCCCATGCCGTCGCCATTGTCCTCTATAACAATTCCTTCTTCAAAGAACTTGTATCTTATCCAGCTTGCGTTTGCGTCCCTGCTGTTTGAGGCCTCTTCAATAAGGTAAGAGTTGGGGTCTGAGAACTGGAATTCTATCAGGTCATCAAGGTCTTTGGCCGTATGCTCTGTCACTGTTTCTGGCTTGGGAAGGATTAGCGAGCCTGTTTTTGCTAGGGCATGAGCTATTTTCACCAGATCAAAGCCTTCTGATACCCTAAATTCTGACAGGAGGGCAAGTATGCTTTCTTCCTTGATGCCTCTTACAAGCTCTGACTGATAATCAGAAGATTGGCTGTTGAGCTCTTCTTTCAGCTGTGCGATGCTTTTGTCCTTCTTTGCAGCCTTATTAATAATTGCTGTAAGTGAGCCTATTTCCTGCTTAAGCTTTTCCCCGGCAAGGAACCAGTTGCTGTAATAAAGAAGTTCAGATCCTTGTTGGAGGGGAAGGCTGTTTGCTGCATTAATGAACCCTGTTAGTTGGCTGTCCTCACTGTAGTTCCTGATGAAGCTTAGGGGCTTGTTGACAAATTCCCTTGCTTTAACATTTGGCAGCCTTTTGTAGGCATCTGTAAGCGTTTCAAAGGCATTGTCCCATTCTTTGTTGAGTGACTCTTTTAGGGATGATACCTTGCATGATTCCTGAAAGGATATGGCAGAGGAAAGCTTCTCAATTGCTATCAGGGCGTCCACGCTTTCTTCTGGATTTATGCCTAATAAAGGGTTTTTCATGCCTATTATAGGATAAAGCTTTTCAAAAAGCCTGTTGTAGGCTGAATTCTGCTGTTTGAGGGCAGGGAGCACATATAGCGGCATGGCCACTTCAAGCTTGTCTGTTTTTTGGACAGGAGATTTCGTTTTTAAGCCTAAAAGTGTCATTCCGGGCTTAGGACAAATTATCGCTATATAAGCTTTTTGGTGGATATCGCCAAAAAAAACAATCTTTATAAATCTATAATGGCTATATCAGTATGTTAATATACTGAGGTGAGCACATGGCTGAGAAAAAAACAGAAGAAGAGGATATAAGAGTTCCTTCTGGAATCAAGGAACTTGACAAGATTATAGAGGGCGGATTTGAGAAGAACAGTGCTGTCCTGGTTGTTGGCGGCGGCGGGTCAGGCAAGACAATCATGGGTGCGCAGTTCCTTATGGAAGGCATACTCAACAATGACGAGACAGGCATCTACATCTCCTTTGAGGAGAGCAAGGAAAAGTTCTACAGGCACATGGGCAAGTTCGGCTGGAACCTCAAGGAGCTTGAGGAGAAAGGCAGGTTTGTCTTTGTGACATTCTCCCCCTCAGAAATGGTTGAGATTGTTAAGAGCGAAGGCAAGGTGATTGAGAAGGACATCAAGGAGGTCAATGCAAAGAGGATTGTTATTGACAGCCTTTCAGCTTATAATGTGATGTTCAGCAAGGAGTCCGAGCAGAGGGAGATGCTGGTGTCATTGTTCAGGATGATTGCAAGATGGGACTGCACCACCCTGGTTATAGCTGAAGAAGACCAGTACATCCATAAGCCGCACTCCTCTATCATGGGATTCATGGCTGATGCGATAGTGAAGCTTTACACTCTTGTGACAGAGAAGAATGTCATGGTCAGGGCAATGCAGGTCTTCAAGATGAGGGGAACCAAGCACAGCTTCAAGGTATTCCCCATAGACATAACAAAGAAAGGCATTGTTGCCTATACTGGGTCAAATATCCAGTAATTTTTTTATTTTAGGGTGAAGTAGAGCCTCCTATTGCTTGCTCCCTTGTTCTCTGCCTTTATTATTTCTATTTCTCCTATCTCTGAAGTGTTGCTGACATGTGTTCCTGCGCATGCCTGCCTGTCAAATCCTGAGATGCTCACTACTCTTATTTGCTTTATTGATTCTGGGAGCACTTTCTTCAGCTTTACCACTGCTGGGATTTTGAAGACCTCTTCCCTTTGGAGGACTTCTATTGTCACTTGCAGCCTTTTAGCTATGACTTCGTTGGCCATCCTTGCGTAATTTGCCAGCTCTTCCCTGTTGAATTTTTCTAGGTCGAAGTCTATCCTTGCCTTTTCCAAGCTTAATTGGTTTCCGGTAATGTGCGCCCCTGTTTCCTTGTTGATTACAGTGCTTAGTATGTGCGCTGCTGTGTGGTATCTCATAATTGTATGCCTTTTTTCCCAGTCAATCTTGCACTTTACTAGGTCCCCTTGCTTTAATCCTTCTTGCTCTACTTCATGGGATATTTTCCCTTCTATCTTTTTTACGAATATTACATTGTATTGCTTTTCCTGTGATGTGATTGTTCCTGTGTCACATGGCTGCCCTCCCCCTTGCGGGTAGAATGCTGTTCTGTCTAGGATTATGAATTTTAGGTTAACTTCTTTTACTGTTGCGTCAAATTCTTTCATGTATGAGTCTTCTAGGTAGAGTCCCATTTTAGTTAATAGGTATTAATATCTTTTTAAGAAGCTTGCGCTTTTGGGCCTGTTGGCGTGGAAGTCCTTGAGGTCTTCTGTCCGGAAGTCTGTTGCACTTTTCCGAAAATTGGCCACTTGACAACTTGACATGTGTGCGCGTAAGGCTTATAAAGTCATGTTATAATATCCTTTTTAGGGGGTTAAAATGGATAAACTCGTTGTATTTCAGGGGAAGAAGATAAGAAGGATTTGGCATAATGAAGAATGGTTTTTTTCGGTAATAGATGTTGTTGCAACTTTAACAGATTCTTCTAATCCAAGAAATTATTGGAGTATGCTCAAAAAAAGAGAATCAGAGCATGAAATTGAGTTGTCCACATTTTGTGTACAACTGAAATTGCTATCAGAAGATGGCAAATACTATAACACAGACTGCGCTAATACTGAATCGATGTTCAGGATAATCCAATCTATCCCCTCAAGAAAAGCAGAGCCTTTCAAAAGATGGCTTGCAAAGGTTGGTTATGAAAGGGTGCAGGAAATAGAAAATCCAGAGTTAGGGCAGAATAGAATAAAAGAATATTATGAGATGAAAGGCTATCCTCAGGCATGGATTGATAAGCGCTTGAGAGGAATTGCTATAAGGCAGGAATTGACAGATGAGTGGAAAGGAAGAGGTGTTAAGCAGCAGACAGAATTTGCTATACTTACAAATGAGATAAGCGATGCTACTTTTGGAAAAACTGTTCCGGAATATAAGGAATTTAAGGGTCTAACTAAGCAGAACTTAAGGGATCACATGACAGACTGGGAATTAATCCTTACAATGATAGGAGAAAAGGCAACGACTGACATTACCAAAAAAGATGATTCTCACGGATTAGATGAATGCAAGACTTCTGCTAAAAAAGGGGGCAACATTGCAAAAAGGACTAGGAAAGATATAGAACAGAGTTTGGGCAAATCAGTCATCTCAAAAAAGAATTATCTGTCTTTAACTCAGAAGAGAATTAAAAAAGAATAAAGTTAGCAGCAAAAACTTCTGCTCTAACAAAAGAAACAACCCTGGCTGCCAATAATTATTTGCGCACTCCAGCAATCTTCCGCTCCAAAAGGGTTGATGGCGAATGGCAGGAGCCTGAGCTGATAATCTCACAGTTTGCAGGTGAGCCGACACTGGACAGCCATGGGAATGTTTACTTCACCCACCATTTCTTTGAATACGGAGAAATGCTTGAAGCAGACATCTATGTTGCAAGGAGAAAATAATCTTTCGGTTTTGAATAGGGAAATAATGTGATTAATCCATGCTTTTGATACACTCTTCCGAAAAATCACCTTATGGTTTTATATTGTAGTTCTGTGTATGTTACTTTATGGGTAAATTAATAGAACAGTTCAAGGACCTTTTCCCAACAATTATGTTTTGGGCTGGATTTGCCTTATTGGTTTTATGGATTTTGGGGAAGTGTGTAGGCTTGATAAAATCACCATTTTGGGTTGAAATGATACCTTACTCAGGCATGGCTGTGGCTTTTGGAGGCTTGGCATTCAAAGCAGGGAAGACACTTCAGAAGATGGACCATATGTTCATTGAAATCAGAGAAGTTAAGGCGGATGTTAAAGATATGAAATCAGATATTACAGGAATTAAATCAGATGTAAAAGATATGAACTCAGGGATTAAATGGATAAAAAGGACAGCTCCTTGCTTGCGTGGCTCTAAGTGTAAATTCTAGCATGAAAATGGATCACCAAAAGCTTTATATTGGAGCTTTAATCTATAATGCTTGTAGGGATATTATGGGGGATGTCCTGAGGACCTGCACGAACTGCGTGTGGCCGAATCTGGAGTTCGCGAAAGCCTTCCTCTTGCTTTCCCTACAATAATTTGAGTATCTTGAAATGTTCTTCCTTAAGTAGCAGATTTGGCTTTTGTTTTCTTTTTATAACTTTCCAAGCCAATCTGTCTGCAATATTTTTCTTTCCAAACATGGCTGTTAATGAAGGTACAATAAAAATCTTTTTTTCATCGAACTCTTTGCCCATGATCTGCTTTAAGTGCTGTTTTAGTACGCTTTTATGAAATCCTTCTGAACAGATATAAACTCCAGGGACATCCTTGATTCTTCCTTGAAGAGCGAAATATAGCTTTACACTATGAATTATTGCTGCGGCCTTCTTTTTTGAATGCTTTTTGCCTAGCTTCCTGAAAATATTTTTCTTTTCAGCAGACTTGACCATTACCGTGAAACTAATATTCTTGGAAACAAGGGCAAGTGCACTATTTTCATTTTCATGCCTTGTCCTTTGGCACGTATCTGCTAGGGCATAACCCTGATTGATGAGTTTTTTCCCTTCTTTTTTGAGTTCTGGATTTTTCAGCATTATAGGTATCATAATTTCTCAATTTATAATGGTTTCTCGTCGGAAAATAGCTGCATTCACCGGAAAATCTTTAAGAAGTTAACTTGGGATTTAATTGGACTAATTTGGGTTAAAATGGGGACGCAGGGATTTGAACCCTGATACCGCGGTGTCTCTCAACCATAGAGGTTTACACCGAAGTTTCTTCATCGCCGTTAGGCTCAGTGCTCCATTTGCCTGGAGCCGCGTGTAATAGCCGGGTTATACTACGTCCCCTTTGCTAATTGAGAAAATGCCGGCTGCTTTAAATAGTTTACGATAGGTTCTGATGAGAGAAAATATAGGGCCTCTACATCCTGGAAGAAATACATTACTTTTTTAAATAGCCATGCCATTATTAAATTATGAAAAAAGCATTGGTGATCATATCAGGCGTAATACTAATTCTTGCTATTGCACTTAGCCTTCAGCCAGAAAAGTTAATAGGAAAAACTATTGAAGAACAATATGGGGGACCTGAAGAAGAGCACCATGGAATCCCCCCAGAAGAACAGAAATGTATGCAAAAGTGCGTTGCCATAGGCTGTGAGCCTGGTGATAGAGCCTGCATGATTTCTAATGGGGATAAATGTATGGGACAATGCAATGCCGGGCCTCCAGAAACACAAAGCAAAGAAGAATTGTGTATGCAAGACTGCGTTGATAAATCCTGCACCCCTGGCCCAGAATATGCTTCTTGCATGGATATGCATTTAAAAGAATGTGAAGAAGAATGCGGGATGATTAAAGAGCCTGAAGCACAAAATGAGGAAGAGCAGTGCATAAGGGACTGTGTTGCTAAAGTTGACCCTTCAATAATATGTGGTTCTAGCAAGGACGGTGAAACCGGGAATGAAGTCTGCCAGAGATGTGCACAGGAATGTGTGCATTTATATGGCGGGCCTTGCCTCTCAGATGAAGAAATTGCAGAAAAAGAAAATTATTGCTCTTCCCAATGCGAGTACTGTTATGGGGAGCCAGTAATGGGCCCTTCAGGAGAAGGGTGGGACTGTATTGTTGACATTAAATGTGCAGATGCTTCATCTGAATGGGGAGACGAGCCTGGAGAAGGACCTGAAATAAGTGAAACCGGACGGATTGAAAAAACCTCAACAATTACTGAAGAAATAAGTGGAGCTGTAGGAAATGTTTTTGAAGCAATCGGCAATTTCATCAGCAATATCTTTGGAAGAGATGCTGAATAAAATTAAGTCATCTGCTGCGGTCTTTTTTGGATAGCCATTTTTGCCAAAACCTTGCGGCTTACCCTCTTCTGTTGCCAAAGGCTATCCATCATACCTCCAAAGGCGGCAATCTATGCAGGAATGCGGCTGCTAACTTATTTTTTAGATAAATCATCAATTAACCTTATAGCCATTTTTGCCAAAACCTTTATTAAGCACCTATATTCCTTCCCTCTCCTATGGCAGAAGAATACCACGGGGCGATTGTATACCATAATACAGATGATACTACAGTAGATGGCTTAGTCGAGGATTTTGCAAACCTTAAGATACATTTCTTCCTGAAGGAGCAAAAGGAAACATTTGATTACATGGTAGAGAATGACTGCAAGCCTCCTGGCGGTCCTTCAATTGGCTGCATATATTCTGTATGGCTTTCTTCTCCTCTAAAGAAAGACTTATTGTGGAGCAAGGTGAGGCTTTCACTCGAAGATAAGTGCAGATAATTAAGAGAATCTAGTCTCTGACCATAAACTTCTCAACAACTTTCTTCGCTTCCTCGCGCTTCTTCTGGTGCTCTTCCAAGAACTTATTTATCTTCTCCGTCAAGTACTGCTTGCACTCCCCGCAAAGTATCCCTCCGGATTTACACTTCTCTTCCCTTTCCTTCAGGAGATTGTCATCATCTTCGAACAGCATGTAGAGGTACTTGAACACAGAACAGACCTCTGGGTTTCCACCGCACTTCTTCTGCTCCTCTATGCTTTCCTTGCCGCCAGTAAAAGCCCTTCCAACCTTCTTCTTTACAGTAGCCTTGTCGTCAGTAGTGAAGATTGCGGAGTAAGGGTCAGAAGCGCTCATCTTCCCGCCTTTGGATAGTCCAGGAAGGAATATTGAGTGAATAGCAGCAGGCTTGTAATAGCCAAGCTTGGGCAATACGTCCCTGCAAACCCTGAAATGCGGATCTTGATCAATGGCGTAAGGTATCAGGCAGGGAATATTCTTGCCCTTAAGCACAGAAGGAAGAAATGCTGGCACAGACTGCATCGACGTAAAAAATATCTGCCCGATGTTATTTTCGTTAGTGAAGCCAAAAACGGCTTTTGCAGTGGAGAAAGTTATTTTCTTTGCTACTTTTAATGCCTGTGGGTAAAGTGTTTTTGAATACTCTGTGTCAAGGAAGATTTTTGTCTTTTTTGGGTCAAATCCTACTGCGATTACATCAAGGGCATTATCATGTGCATAGTTAATTGTCTCTTCCAGCTCCAGCTTTTTGAAGAGGAACTTCTCATCGTCAGTCATTTGGAACCATAGCTCAGCGTCAAACTTGTCCTGCATCCACTTCGTGAATATCCAGGTAATTAAGTGCCCTATATGGGTCTTGCCAGAAGGCCCCCTTCCTGTATACAGATAAAACTTATTACCTTTCTCGTATTCGTCAAAGAGCCATTTCAAGTCCCTATGGGAGAAAAATAGCTTTCTCTTAAGAAACAAATGAAGCTCGCCAGCATGCTTCTCTATCCTTTCAAGTATTTCATCATTAAGGGCCTCTGTCCCAAACTCTTCAATTAGCTTCTTGTAGTCTATTTCCCCTTTGACGTCCCATGGCGTGACTTCCATAGCTTCAAGGAAAGAAGTTTAGATTTTAAAGCTTTTCCTTTTGGAAGTCTGGCATGCCTTGTTTTAACTTCGTGGAGGGGCTTGTTGCTCTTGAGAAGTTCCCGGTGTTTCTGGAGGCATTTATCGTGCCATTATCGTGCCATTAGTTTATAGTATAATACAAAGAAGGCTCCTTTTTTTATACAATTATTGCACGTGAGAATCACTTAATTGTATAACGTACATATTTGCCTACTCCTATCTTTTTTACAATATTTTTGTCCAAAAGCCCCTTTAAATCATTAAACGCTGTTCTTATAGAACATTTAATAAGCTTAGAATATTCTTTTCTTGAGGCACTATTTTCTCTAGTCGGTTAAATTATCGTCCGGCAATCGTCCGGAAAGAATATAAACTGTTGCTTTAGCTATACTTAGTTTAACTATCGTTTGGTTTTAAAATGTAATAGGTATGTGCCTCAGATGATTTCTTAATCAGCAAACCTTTTTTAAGAAGTTAAGTTATGTCTTTCTTGGTATTTCATCATTCGGACACTATTCGGACACCAATCTATAATCTGTGCTTTTGCCTTTGCCTATCCTTACCATAATATTTTTTTCTATTAAATCTTTAAGTTCTCTTTTAGCATAAGTAGGACTTATTTTATCAATTTAGGCCGAAGACGCCGCTGCTTCATCTCGGCGATGTAAGGCCTCTGCCGCGAAGCGGCACAATGTTGTCTGTTGTGTGCTCTCCTTTTTTGTATGATGGAAGCTGGTCTGTTCCATTATGTACCTTCTAACTTGTTCCTGGCTCACATGCCCTGCTGTGCCGCAGTAATAGCTTGGCGCCCAGAGCTCTTCTTTCCTGAACTTTCTCATCGTTGCGTATTTTTTTCTTAATACATATGATGTGAAGCCCTTTAGTTCTTGGACTATTCTTGCTGGAGCCCACTTTGGCGGTGCGCTGACAAAGATGTGGACATGGTCAGGCATTAGCTGCATGGCGAGCATAGTCCACCCTCTTGCTTCGCATTTCAGCTTTAGTGCTTTCTTAATGTCCTCTTCAAATGGCTTGTTTAGTATTTTCGCCCTTGTCTTTGGTATCCACACGATGTGGTAGTTTATGTTGTACTTTGCGTGCCTTGTTTTCCTAACTGTTGCAATCTCTTCCATTACAACCTTGTCTGCCCTGAAATGCTCTGAGCAGTCTATGCCTTCGGCGTTTTTTTCCAGCCTCTTTACGATTTCCCAGTTTGTTTTTGTTTTTGCCATGTTTTCAACCTCCTATTTTTTAGTCTCAGAAAAGTTGAGACCTAAATTTTGGAGCCATATGCTTTTAGCGCAAGCGACCTAAAAGGGAAAAGCACAATGAGCGAGAAAATTTTCCAACTTTTCCGTAAAATTGTTGAAGCAAACCGTAAGTTTTCCGAGAATAAACCACTTGACATGCCAAACACGCGTAGCACTTATAAAGTCTTTGTGCTTCTTGTTTTTCATGCAGTTCACCCGCACTATCCTTGTGCCTTTACATTATGGTGCTGATAAGCTAAAGCTCAAGAAGCTTGACAAGCTCACCGCAAGGCTTAGCTATTGCACTTCTGTTTTTATCGATCTGATTTCTGCTAGCGGCATTGATACAAAATCTGGCTTGGCACATTT
>JBDRFS010000051.1:0-3972 GCA_043818535.1 Candidatus Woesearchaeota archaeon | reverse complement strand
GATAAAGTTCATGCCGCTTCTGGGCGAGATGCAATTGAGGACATTCAGCCTTGACTCCAGGGACATAGGGAACATGAATTCGGTAGAAGTGTTCCCATTAATTAAAGTAGGTAGCAAGGAGGTAAGCTGCCCTGAACAGATAAGCAGGAAGGAACTTGCGTCCTGTGATGAGATTGGCGGAGAGCCGGGATATGAGGAGGTTGAAGAAGAATATACTGGTGCAGGAGGGGATGGCGAAAAGACGAATATTGATGTATGCATTACCTTCTGCGATGACGCTGACGGTTGCATCTGCTCTGAAAACTGTACAATCCAGGGACACATAGCACAGGGTCAGGACTGTGGGGAGCTGATATGCCAGCGCTTCTCTGATGATGGACTATGCGACGCATTGGACATAGCTTATGGAGAAGGCTATGAGCAGATGTGCTGCGACAATTACGCATTATGCTGCTAGAGGTGAAACAATGAAAAAACTGATAATTGTGGGACTCATTCTTGTGCTGCTTGCATCGGCTGTTGCCGCAGAGCAGATGTGCAAGATGGATGATGTGAGGGACAATCTCAAGAAGGCGCTTTTCAAGTATGCAAAGAATCCCGGGAAGAGCACATTGAGTATCGCTGAATTGATGCAGTTGACAATGTTTTACCTGGCAAATGCAGAAGAGGAGCAGACCGAGTGCAGCGGCCAAACAGCCATACTAGACAAAGCAAAGGGGATAGACCAGAGGGTTCCTGTGTGTGGGGATGGCACACATTATGGGAAGTGCTCTTCAAGGAAGCCCCTTTACTGCTTCAACAAGAGGCTGGTGGAGAGGTGCAAGCTGTGCGGCTGCCCTGAAGATCAAGAGTGCGTGATATACTCTCCTGGCCATCCCAATTACGAGAAGTACCAGTGGGGAAGGTGCGAGGCTGGCGTGACAACATGTTCTGGCTTGGGCGGAGATGTATGCCTGGAGAATGAGACATGTCCTGGAAGCAGCATTGAGGCTTCTGATACAGAGAGATGCTGTTCTGTGGAGTGCGTGGTTCCAACATGGGACTACTGTAGCGAGTGCGGCTCTGGGATATTTAATATCTGCGATGAGAATGAGTGCATGGCTATTGCTGAAGAGTGCTATTTTTCTTCAGGAAGCTGTGATTCCTGCTCTTCTGCTTCTTGCGGAAGCTATCCAAGTGAAATGACTTGTGGCATGGATGCTTGTGGCTTGGGGTGCGAGTGGGATGGGGTTGAGTGTGTTGAAGAACAGCTGTTCTGCCCTGATGGGACTGAATATGATTCATGCTCTGCAACAAAGCCTTTCTACTGCAATGATGGAGTTCTTTTACCAGACTGCGAGCTTTGCGGATGTGAAGGAGAGGCTATTTGCGACACGGATTTGGGGTCTTGCAGTGTTGCGGATCCAACTTGTGTTACCCCTGTTGACGGAATGAGCATAACTTCGGACACAACATTCTGTTCTGGAACATATAGCCTGCTAAATGGGGTATTGGTTAGTGCTGATGGCATTGCGCTTGACTGCAATAATGCTGAGATTACTGGCATTGGGAGCGGTAACGGCGTGCTGATAAACTCCGATGGTGTCACTGTTAGGGGTTGCAATCTGGATTCGTTCTCTGTCGGGATAAGGTCGGCCGGCTTCGGCAATACAATGGAGGCGAATCTGATTTCTGGGAGTACCTATTTCGCAATAAGCTCTGGCAACAATGACAGCATCATCAGCAATGTGCTTGTGGACAACAAGAACGGCATTGACATATCTTTGAGGTCTTTCGTTGTGGCCAGCGGCAACATGATAAACAGCAGCAGGACTTATGGCATATTGCTGGACAAGGCCAATGACTGCGAGATAACCGGCAACACCATTGTTGGCTGTGGCTGGGACCCTGCTTATACATACAGGGGGGGTATAAGCCTGGCATACACTTGCTTGAGGAATAGCATACGCGGCAACACGCTTGTCAATAACCAGGCAAATAATCTCCTGTTGAGGGGGAGGGCTCCTGATGAGTTGCCTTCTGACAATGTGATACTAGACAATGACATCTACACAACAGGGATCAGCGATGAGAACTCTGCCGGCAATGTATATTGCGATATGGACACGAGTCTGAACAACAGGCTTTACGATGGGGCGTCATTGCCAGATAATGGGAGTTGTTTGTGTGGTTCTTTTTACACTTCTTACTCCCGCCCTCCTCCTGGATGTGCGTTTCAGTAGATAGTATGCTAAAAAGGTTAGTTGGAAACTGGCCTGTTCTGAGATAGTTCTCTTTGTGGCCTTAACTGCTTTTAGTGCGGGAAAGGGCGGCTGCTATCTTGTTTTTTAAAATCTTAAAAGGGGTAAAGCTCACTGAGGATAAAAATAAAGTGAAATTATCATGGATTAGATTAATTTGCCAAACTCAAAAATTTTCTCCTGTTCCATAGCCACCAGAGCCAAAGGAAATGCTTAGTAAACCAGCTTTTGCGCAAAGTAATCTGCCCCTTTCTTGTTTCTAGGGTCATAAATCTGCCATCCTTCAAATTGTGGAAACTAGTTTTTACTATGCTATAAGTGAACCATTTATTGGCATTAAAGCCTATTTCTTTTGCTATCGCAGATTCTTCCACCTTGGCGTAGGGCGGATTAACCATTACTATCTCGGGTATGTCTTTGACTTTACTTCCCATTCTTCATGAACCTTTCCTTTTGAATAACCAATGAAAAAGCACTATACCTAATCCTGAAAGGAGCAAAATCGCGCCAATGAAATGGCTAAAGAATAAGATTGCCAAAATGCCAAGTGCTAATGATGTCCACCCTCCCTTTTTCAGTATTGAGTAATGTTTATTCGATAGCTTTGACTCAAAACAAAGACTTTCCAATTCTTTCCATAATCCCATAATTTCACCTCCTTAATACATATCTATAAACCTCCAGTGTTTAAAACCCTTTCCATTTTTAACACCCAAAATAACACTCAAAGTATAGTTAGCTGAATAAATAAAACTACACTTACTTAAACACGAAATGACTGAAAAAATAAAGCTCTTATCATTTGTCGCAAGGGGAAAAAGGAGAATCTCCATGCTTGAGCACCTTTCCAAAAAGAGCAGCCCACCTTCCGAACTTGCTTCAGATTTGAAGATAAGCCTCTCGAACACCTGCTCCTGCCTCAAGAAGCTTGCAGAAAAGAAGCTGGCCGAGCCCATAAACATGGACCGGACTTTCAGGTTCTACAGGATAACGCCATTAGGCAAGAATATTCTGGCCGAAGCAAAGGAATTAAAAGAAAAAATAAAAGGGCTTAAGAAGTAGGCTTTTTCCACTCTTCCCAAAGCAAATCGCTCACACACCCCAAAAAGAAGCGCCTTACCTTCCGCTCCCTTGGCAAGGACTTCCACTCTTCTTTCAGCTCCTTGGCTCCAGACACCATCTGCTCCTTCGCAGCTCCCATAAGCTCACAGCCTATGTCTACTATGTCTGCAGGGATTTTTACAATGCCCTTCATTTTTTCTCTCCTGGCCCTAGGGTCGCGAGGTCTATAAGGCAAACTGCCCCTAACCCTGCAATTCCTAGACATAAGGCACTAATTGGATATAAAATCCCTCTGAGTACCCACCTATTACTACTTTTCATTTCCATATTTATTTCCTCCTCTTATATTTCTTCTGATGAAAAATAGCTTACTAGTCCCAGCTTTTCTCTGGCCAAACTCTTTAGCATTTTTTTCATCATTGCTTTTTACAGATAGCAGCTGACTTAAATATTTTTCGGTGTTGTAGGCTCTAATTAGCCTAAATTGTGGGGGAATGAGCCTAAACCTGTTGCAACTTACAAACATTTATAAATTCTAACACCCACATGATAACACATGAGAAAGACATTCATGAGAAGAAAGGAGTTTTTCACCGTCGTCAACAGCCACAAGCTCACAAGCATCTACTTCCTGGTAATGGAGGACAATTTCCTCACAGGCAGGGATGTT
>JBDRFS010000050.1:0-5635 GCA_043818535.1 Candidatus Woesearchaeota archaeon | reverse complement strand
CCAACGCCGCTGAAGTGCGGCACCTTTAGCCAGAACTTGTTTTCAGTCTGGTTCATGTAGCACACGGCAGAAGAGTTTGAGGTGCTGCACGCAGCCCCTGTTGCACTGAGCAAGGGTGAATATATCCCCGAGTTATAGTCTGCATAGTCATCAGGCAGTGTTGCTGTTGTGTCCCCTGCAGTCCTGTTCCACACGACATCCCAGTTCTCGTCCTTGAAATAAGGCGAGCTCATATTGAAGCTGTAACTCTCGTTTATGTAGTCAGAGGCTGATGAAGTCGTATTGTAAGGCATCCCCATGTAAGCGTAGTCATAGACATGAGGCACAAAGCTTCCTGCCTCCCAGATTTGGGTTTGGGATGCTGAGTTTGCCTGCGAGGCATTTCCTGACATTATGCTGTTTGTCGGAGGCTTTGCCGAAAGCAGGTCAAAGTTTACAAAGTAGAGCGTAGTGCCTGTTGCAGTTATCTTCAGCTCAAGGTTTACCTTGCCAGCAACCATCAGGCTGAGAGGGTTAAAGTTCTGAACATCCATTGTTGCCAGGAGGCATGTTGCAGGTGGGTTAGGCATGTTGCAGCCCGCAGTATTCCTGTAGAATGTCATGTTGATGCCTGCAAACGGGTCATTGTCACTGTCAGAAACATTAAGTGTCTGGAGGCTTCCATTTTGAAGAGGCCTCCTGAACGTGTGCTCGCTTACCTGCACTGTTATGTTGTTTTCCTGCAGGCTTAGGTTGAGCGTCTTTTCCATAGGCGGTGCCTCGTTAGGGAACACCATTATCTTCGCCCAGTTGCTGTTGTTTATTATTGGGAGATAGGCCACGCCGTTAGAAAGGTCCTGAATTATGTAGTGCATTGTCCCAAACACAGGGTGCTTCACCTTAATCTCAACATGCATGCTTGTCGTTATCGCGCTTCCTGATGAGTTTTGTATGTTTATCTTCATCTTTGTTATGTTGAGTGTGTTGGAATTGCCTACATACTGCCCTGTTAGCGGCCTTAGCATGAAGTTCCTTGAAAGGCTTGCCCCATACAATGTGAAGTTCTGGAACATCGCAAGGTCAACCATGCCTCCATTGTTTCCGGCATCGTTGCTCGCGTTCTTTGCATAAACTTCAAGCAGGTAGCTTATGCCGTCTGAAGAGCCCATCAGCGAAAGGTTGTAAAATGCGAAATGGCTTGGGCACCTTGGATCATTGTACACAAGGTTGTCAGAGCCGTTTGTTATGTTGATTGTGCTTATTTTTGCATCCATCGGCGGAACAAAGCCTTCCCATGGTACAAGCCTGGGGATTACTGATGTTATGTTAACCAGGCTGCTATTGCCGTAGACATCTATGCAGCCTGAAACATACTGTATTGAGTAGCTCATGTTCATCACGAGGTTGACGTACGCCCCTTCTGTAAGATTTGCACTGGTAAGCTGCTTGGATGTTGGCGGAGCTGGGCAGGCTGTGGCATTCATCGCGCCTACACCTGACTGGCAGATTTCTGCATCGTATGGGAATATCATCGGGTCTCTTGCTGCCATGAACGTGTAGCTCCTTCCTGCCGGAACAACAACCTCCTTGTTCCACACAGCAGACCTTATACTGCTCTCCATAGGGAAGCCCACTGCCTGATCAATCACCTCATATCCGAACTTTACAGGGATTGAATTTGGGGTGGTGTTTCCGACAGCGCTTATGTTTACTGTCGCTGCTGGCTGGAGGTAGAATGTCGAGCCGTTCAGAGTTGGCATCTTCTTGAATTCAGGCATTCCAGGCGGTAAAGGTACGGGGTAGAACATCATTGATGGAAACTGAGGCAGGTTGCTCCCTACCTTTGTGTATCTGGTCCCATTGTAGTATGACATCCTGACCTTATAAAGCTGCTTTGAGCCGTTTATGC
The DNA here is from genome assembly GCA_043818535.1 of Candidatus Woesearchaeota archaeon. Classification (GTDB taxonomy): domain Archaea; phylum Nanobdellota; class Nanobdellia; order SCGC-AAA011-G17; family GW2011-AR17; genus JBDRFS01. The sequence continues at coordinate 3,747 of JBDRFS010000050.1, read as the reverse complement.
CCCAAAGCCTGAAGAAACCGCTTGTGTCGGAAAGCGTTGATGCAAGAGGAGTTTCAGTTGGTGGGCCGTTTGCGCTCATCACGACTTCATAGATGGTTATGTTAGTGGAATTCTGATAGGAGCCGTTCTCTATTTTCACATAGCCTGAAAAGCCGAACTTCATCCCTATTCCTGCTGTAAGGTTTCCAACAAAGAAAGGATCAGAAACGTCACATGCTCTGGCAGCATAGCTTGCAACAGTTGTGTTTGTCCAGTTGTAGAGGCACACAATAAATGGGCTGGAGGTTGGCGCTCCTGCAAATGACTTGTTTAATTGTATGTAAAAGCTTTGGTTTGTGGCGTTCTCTACTACTGCTGCATCTGTTTGGTTCATCCATGTTATGTACTCGTAACCATTAGCAGCAAAAGTTGCGTTTGAGGTTGAAGTGCTGTTTGAGGAAAAATTCAATGCAAATGTGAGCTGACCCGGATTAACATTCCTAATAATTACCTGGCTAATGTTGCCTGTTGCTCCTGGTGCGCTGACTGTCACATTCAAAATAAAGTTTTCGCTTATGTTTGCATACGCTGGCGTGTAGTATACTGCTGCTGAAGCAATCTGTATGCTCAGCAACATTATTGCCATAATTAATACGGCTAAAAGACTATTTCTTGCAATATTCCTCATTTTTTTCCACCCCATATGGTATTATGTTACTTCAAATAAATATCTCTTTATTTAAAGTTTTCTAAAACTTTTTTTAATCCATTAGGCGGAAGACTTATAAAGGACTTGCTTCTTTTAAGAGCAATATGGCGGCCGTGGTGTAGCCTGGCAGCACAGGGGACTGTGGATCCTCTAGCCCGAGTTCAAATATGCTTTCCATGAAAGCGTTGAAAGTCTCGGCGGCCGCCCTTCTCTTTAAAATTAGCAGCCGCATTAAACTCCAAAAAACAGCCATTTCAAGCCTTAAAACTGACTAGTTTAAGGATTATTTAACTAGTGAAGTATAACACTAATTTAATGGTTGCTAAAGTAGTGAACTTAATGTAGGTTACTACATAAATTACTTACAAAAAGGCTTATATAGAAGTTCCCCCCACTAAAAAGACAGGTTAAAATGACAAGAGTTGATTGTATTCATTGAAAAGATTTCTCTTAGCTTAAACTCTTTGCAAAGTGGTGGTTTTGTTCATCATTAGTACTCTATTCTCTATCGGCGGCAGTAGTATAATGGCTATTACACCGGACTGTGGATCCGGCTGCGCGGGTTCGATTCCCGCCTGCCGCCCTCCAACAAGCCGTGCAGGCTTAAAATGCAGGAAAGAAAAAAATGGAAAGATTTGTGAAGATCAGCGAACTTGAAGAGCTCTTAAAGGACAAGAGAGCAAAGGCAAAGTTTGGCAAGGCAATAGAAAAAGCAACTGTTTACAGTGCAGAAAAAAGATGGACTTGCTATATACTTGGCAAATGTGAGCGCTATGTGATTGCTGAAGAGCCAAAAAGTAGAAAACTATATAAAATTAAAAAACAGGAGGTATAAGAGATGAAAGTGCAAAACTTACGCGGAACAAGGGACTTTTACCCGGAACTGATGAGGGAACTCAACAAAATATTCCAAATATGGAAAGATGTTGCAGTAAGCTTCGGCTACGAGGAAGTGGACGGTCCATTATTAGAGCCAGTAGAATTATGGACACTAAAGTCAGGAGCAGAAATCCCAGAGCAGATGTACCGCTTCAAGGACAAGGGAGACAGGGAAGTGGCAATAAGGCCTGAGCTCACGCCAACATTGGCAAGGATGGTTGCGCAAAAGCAAAAAACCTTGCAAAAGCCAATAAAATGGTTCTCCATACCAAGATGCTGGAGATATGAGGCCCCGCAATCAGGAAGATTAAGGGAGTTCTTCCAGTTAAACATAGACTGCTTAGGGACAGAGTCAATGATGGCAGATGCAGAAGTAATAGCCACTGCTGTTGAGATAATGAAGAAGCTGGGCTGCACAGACAAAGACTTCTATGTGAGGCTCAACAACAGGAGGCTCATAACAGCGCTGTTGGAAGGATGCGGAATCAAAGAAAAGATGCAGGACGTGTGCAGGATCATAGACAAGAGGGAAAAGCTAAAGGCAGAAGACTTTGAGCTCTCTTTAAAGGACTTAGGCGTGGAAGAAGCACAGATAGTCGAAATAAAGAAGGTATTAGAGTACAAAAGCATAGAAGACGTTAATTACGGCAAGCTTTCAGATGAGGGGAAATCTGGATATGACGAATTAAAGGAGCTAATCCAGCTGCTAAATTATATCTCCAATTACATAAAGATAGATTTCTCAATAATGAGGGGCTTTGACTACTACACATCAACTGTCTTTGAAATCTTTGACGCAAAAGGGGAGTTCAGGGCAATAGCTGGTGGAGGCAGGTATGATGACCTGGTATCAGACTTCGGAGGGGAAAAGTGTCCCGGGATAGGCTATGGGATGGGCGATGTTGTGTTATCATTATTCCTTAAGAAACTAGGAAAAGGCATTGAAACCAAAAGGCAAATAGACTACTTTATAGCAGCTGTAAACAAGGACGTAATGCCAAAGGCTATGGAAATTGCCACATCTTTGAGAAAAAAGGCTTCTGTTGAGATTGACATCGTAGGAAGAAGCTTCAGGAAGCAGATGGAGTATGCCAATTCCATTGGCGCAAGTAAAGTGATAATAGTCGGACCTAAGGATTTAGAAGAAAAAAAGGTTACATTGAAAGAAATGGAATCTGGAAATGAAAAGAAAGTAAAAATAGGCGAACTACTTCTTTAGCCTTATCTCAACGCTGCACTTTGCCCGGTCATATTCCTGATAGTCCTGGATGCAGCCGTCTTCCAGCTTTATTGAGTCTCCAACAAGGTTCCACACCATATCATCCAACCCCTTATCGGCCTTGCCTTTATGTGCCATCACAACATTGAGCGTTTTCCTGCCTAGATCATTCTCCTTGGACCAAGCTTCCACAACTTTATAGTTCTGTGCAGGTATTTCAGCCCTCTTAAGGCCGGCAGTAATAAGCGTAGGGCCCACTTTATCTAGGCAGATGCAATTCCCAAATGCGTCATATTCTCCCTTGAACTTCAGAACAATGTAATCATCTTTTGCCATTTTTTTCCTCCTAAATATAAGGGGGGCAAGTGGTTTATAAAGCTTTTGCTACCGTTTAGTGATGAAATAATTGCTTAAACCGAGTATAAGCAGCCTGAGAGGGGCTGCAATGCAAACTTGGAAGGCTTTGAAACTTTTAAACCTACGTGACCTCTCTCCTGAGTAAAACTCACGAAGCCTCGGTTAAGAGGACGTTATGCGCTCCCCCACTTTTAAGTGAGATCATCCGCATCTAAGGCGCAGTAATCCTAATGACCTGTTGATTCAGGTAGCACCCACCCATCACAAAGCATTGCGGTGCAATGAGCATACTTCCCATAGCCTCCTGCCCCAAAAAAGGAACACGGTTCCACAAAGAGCAAAAGCCTTAGCTTTGGACCATGATTGCTATCCTGCCTGCATCAATATTGTAAGCGCTACCCGCGCTTTTGAGTTACAATATCTCACTACTCTTGATTAAAAAGAAAAAGACTTTATAATCGCTGCGCACACACATGTCAAGTAGTGTCAAGTAGCTAATTTTCGGAGTATTGAGCCATTCTTCCAAGAAGAAAACATCTAGGGTTCTGGCTGAGCCTCACTCTAAAGAGCTAAGAAAAACAGGCAACATTGTGCCGCTTCGCGG
>JBDRFS010000049.1:0-2154 GCA_043818535.1 Candidatus Woesearchaeota archaeon | reverse complement strand
CACCGCTCACACACGCCCATGTCGTGCTCTTGTGCAGTGATCAGGAGACGATTGCATGATTCGTTCTTGCATAGGTCGTCCTTCGAGGTGTAGCTCATTGCTCCTCCTTCTCAATCCTTCACCCAGTGAAGGACAATGGCTTAGTACAATTCCCGCAATCCTTTGATGGAAGCCTCGTGTGCTGCTTTCTCCTCTGGAGTCAAGGCTTCCCACCATGCTTTATGTTCGGCGGCTTCCCCATCAAGAAACTGCTGGAAGCATATCTGACAAGGGTCGTCAAGGCTTCTTTTATGGTGGGTATGACATCTCCGTCTATCTGCCTCATCACGGTCATAGTGTCCCTCACAATCCTCCTCATCCTCATATCCGTCAACGTGGGGCTTGTTTTTTCTTCTCATTCTGCCTCCTTCTTCGCTGGGTTGAAGTCCCTCACAATCTTCTGGCATAACCTATAAATCCTATCTCGCGCCTCAGCCTCAGGATTACTTAATACGGAATCACCAAAGCCCCTGTAGCAATCTCGCAAATCAATAAGGGTATTTCTGAATCTACAATGGCGCATATTTCTCATACTACTCCCCCTTACTTGCCTTCACTGCCCGGTTGATCTCGGCGACGGCCTTATCTAGTTCTAACTGGCTTTCGAAAAAGAACGCTACAGAACCAGAACCAGAGCTTAAATGAGTAGTCGAGAACCAAAACCCTTGCGTGGATTTATTTGCCTGAAAGTCTAGCCGTAGTGTGCCGTCGCGAACTATTGCCTTCATAATCCCCTCCCTGAACGTGACCTCCGTACATTCTTTGGCTAATGCCTTCCTGAGCTTAGCTGTGGCTGCTTGTGTTGTCATCGTACTAACTCCCCTTTCCTTATTGGAGCTTACCCGCTCCATTGCCACTGCTAATCTCCTTGCCTTGTAACCAGCCCTTGCGCCATTCGATGATTACAGGCTGCAAAGTCCAGCCTTCAAACTGCTTCGCCAGTTCAATGGCGTCAAGCCTTTTCGTAGCCTCTTGATACTGCCCAAGTTCTAGATTCCCATTCCCTGTAAAATATCCGTAAATCTTATACATTTGTCTTCTTCCCTCTCATATTAGAGCTTGCCCGCTGCATTACCACTTGTGACCACAAGCGCGGCAACTATGACGCTTCATGTAATATGGGTGTTGTGCAACGTATGCTGGTTGAATGTCTATCTTTCCACTGCTACACTTTGGGCACTTTTTCATTTGTTTTACTTTCATTGCCCTTTTGCCCCTTTCTTTTCTATAACCCTATTATACTCCATATGTATGAATAAAACCAATAAATAAATAAATAAAGGCACCTATAACTATAATGTATAAATGCCTTTATTGTATGTTATTATTATATTCTAAAACAATATACTCCTTCTTCTTTAATTTTCCTCCTCAAAGTTTTTATTTTTCGTAGATTTTTGTTTTTAGTGTATTTTGGTTTACTCTTGTTTATTTCCTTCATTAGTCTCTTCCAATTGCGAAAATTTATTTTCTGCATATCTCTCCGCATCCTTCTCTTTATGAGCTGTACCTATTTTTACTCCATTTTCTACTACACTCCAGCCAATCGCGCCTTCCACGATCTGTATCTTCAATCCCCCCTTTTCATATTGTGTAGTCATTTCATTAGGCATTGTCATCTTTGTGTTTGTTTTACGCCACCAAGGAACTTCACGTGGTCCTTCTTCCTCAAATCTACCCAAACCCTGTTCCTCTTTGGCTTGTTCTCTTGCTTCCAAACTTTGTTCATGTTGTATATCGAATATTTCTTGTTCTTCTTTGGTTCTTTTTTTACCCATTTCTTCTGCTTCCCTATCTTTCTCTTCTTTTGGTTTAACAATTGCTGGACGAGAAATATAGAACCTCTTTCCCCTTTTGCCTGTAAATGCAGCTACTCCTTCTGGTGCAGATTCACCAGGTTTCAGATAAACCTTTCCCTTTTCAAGCTCCATAGACTCATCTTTATAGATTCCTATAACTTCTGTACCAAGCAACTCAGAACTATTATCCAAGGTATAATCTAATTTTTTTATACTTATCTCTAGTTCATCACCTATATTAGCTTCAATAGAAGAAACAAAAAACTTTGTTAGTAATTGGCCATCTTCTGATTTCTTTACAATTTCCTTAGTTTTT
>JBDRFS010000048.1:0-3361 GCA_043818535.1 Candidatus Woesearchaeota archaeon | reverse complement strand
TGTTTTGGAGTTGCTACTCAAATTTTGCTGAGTTTGGGCTTGGATTGGCTGTTTATGGGAAAATTATGTGTAATCCACATAAAACCGGCTGTAATTGCCTTATTCTTTCGAGTTAAGGCTTGATTCGGGGAAATGGGTTTTTGGGTTCGTTCTAGTGCGGACGTTTTTCCTGATATAGATGTTAGAATATATCTTTTGCACTTGCTACTCAAATTTTGCTGAGTTAAGGCTTGTAATAGTTGTTTATGGAATCGGGGGGGGTAAAGGACACCAAATAGCCTGTAGTGACCATATTCTTTTGAGTTAAGGCTTGATTCGGCAAAACAGGGTTTTGGGATTTTGGGACGTTCGTTCTAGTGCGGACTTTTCTTGTTTAACACAACCCCTCCAGCATCCCCCGCCATCCCAGCTGCTAAAACTCCAAACTATACATCCAAAACTCCCCAATGCATCATATGCTTCACATCCCAATATTCTTTAAATAAATCCATGGCCCCACTATATCTGAAAAGGCGGAAGAGAATACCGGAACCTGACACAGACTTCCGGGGAAAGGGGGTGAATCATCATTTCTAGAAAGCCAAGGAAAATGTGCTTCGGCACGAAGGAGTTCTCCAGCAGGAACAACATCTGCAAGAGGTGTAGATTCTACAGGGAATGCAAAAATGCTTCAAATTGAGCTGCAGGACTACGCAAATGATCCCTTCTTCAGGGACTTCCTCGGCGTGCTTAATGAGGACGCTGTTGAGTACCACCACCAGTGCATGCTTACCAAGCACATCTCCCAGAAGCACGGATCTGTCTTTGAGGATAGGGTGATGGCCTACCTTTCCAATAATGTTGTGGTGCTGCACAGGCTCTTCAGGAACAGGAACGCCCTGAGGATATTCCTTGCTTTCAGGAGGTCCAGCAACTGCTACAGCCTTGCCAGGAGGCTGAGGGTATCCAGGGCGACTGTCAGGCACTGGGTTAGGAAGATGCTTCTTATTGGGCTGCTGAAGCCTTACAGCTTCCATTACGGGAATGAATGCCTTTACAGGAGGAATGTTGATGATCCAATGGACATGGGGCTTGTGTTCAAGCTGCTGGATGCTGTTGCTGAGAGTTTAATTAAGAGGATGGCTGTTGAGGAGGCCCGGAAGAGGCTTGAGATGGATGGGCTGTTCTAGCGTGCGTAAGCCTGCAAAACTGGAAGCTGTTGGCTTATTGCATACATTCTAGCCAGCTTATTCTGCGGGCTTGTTTTTTTTGGTGGGCTGGTGTATAGGTTTTGTGGCCAGCTTGGGTGTAGGGTAGTAGTTCTATATGTATAGGTTTATTGTATTGTATAGGGACTGGCTACTGGGTGGCTAGGGGGTGGCTATTGTGTTATGGAAGTCTGGGGTGGTTGGGTTGTTGGTGTGGGAGTGGTTTTGGAAGGAAGAAAGAGTAAGGCTTTGAAACTCTGAAAAATACGGCTGATTTCTTTAGATTTTCCGTTCACAGTCAAGTTTTGAAACCCCCATTCAGAGGTATTCCTTCAGTCTATTAATCCCTTTTCTTTCAGAGATTTAAATGTTAAGAATTTCTTTCCTTGTCCTAGTGCCTTAGCATTAGCAGTGTAGCTTTTAAGATAAGAAAGGCTTGCCTTCTCAAGGATAGTATCCCCTTTTAAATTCTGCAGGGCATTTTTTTGGAATTCAGCCTGTTTAAAGTTATAGTAGACTGCCTCTTTTGATATCTCTTGGGAAAGGATGTTTTGCCTTGTTTCTTCTAGAAAAGTCTTGTTCCCACAAATAATCTCTCCAGTGAACAATGGGTCTGTAACACTTATGTCTAAGAGCCTTACTCTTTTCTCAAAGTCCTCTCGATTAAGCTCATAAATATCTAACCAACCGTTATGGCTATTAAAAGATGGATTGTCTGAAACTATAAACAAGTCTATGTCCGACTCTGGTTTCCTTGAGCCATAGAGCACAGCAAACTCGATATTTCTGAAGCTTTCTTTGTATATGTTCCTTAACACACAAGCAAGGATATTTGCATCATACTCTTTAGGAAACCCCATTTGCGCCATAAACCCAAACCTTCCAAGCCTTCCTTCAGCTTCTGCAAAATGTTCAAATAGCCTTTTCAAATCTAGGGGCATCACATCTTTCTTCTCACCCCATAGCTTTTTGTTTCCTGTTCCATCACACAACACATATTCAAGCCACATCGCAAAACCCTCATAGTTGCCAATGTTTGAAGAGCAGATTCCAAGAAGCTGCACCCCAGGATCTATTTCTGAGTAGAGGTAATCCATAGATTTGTTAGGATCTCTTGCAATGCTGACAATGTGTTTGCCAATAGATGACTGCTCACAGAAAACGCCATGCCCGAAAAACTCATGCAAGATATTGCTTATAAGAAAACTGCTACTTCCATTTACATAAGCTGTAAGGCTTTCTGGAATAAACAGGCCTTCATTTTTTGCATCAAAGTTATTGGCTGAGCAGAACTTGAGCCAATCCTCATTTGAATAGATTTTAATCTCTGATTTCCCCTGAGAGAGACTTAACTCAGAAGATAAAAAGTCTTTAGCTTCTCTAAGCAGGAATTCCAGAGCAGCCATTTTTATTGGAGGACCTTGACTTTTCTGACCCCAGATACGCAGTCCTTACCGTCAGCCGTCCTCCACCAACCTTTCTCTGTCTTTATTGCCAAACCTTTTGAAGCTAGCCGCTTAAGGGTACTGTCAATATCTTCCTTCTCAGCTTTAAGTTCCGGAAAGTCTTCTTTTGGCTCAAATTCGTTACAACTCTTAAGAACTTCTAGTTCTATTCCCTTAAGCTGGACAGCCATTGCTTCTTCCAAAGACTGTTTTGAAGTCTCATCTTTGAGGAAAGTGTCAAGCTCCTTGTCCCCTACATCCGTGGTGTACCATCTTCCATCTTCCTTAGAAGCAAAGCCCTTTTCTTCAAACTTAGAAAGGATCCTATTGAGTTCTTCTTCACTTGTTTCTACTGATGTTGTCTTGTTAATTATTTCACTGAATCCTTGATTAGGAATGCCTTCATCGCTACATAACTTCAATACGGCAGCTTCTTTGATTGAGAGAACCATTTAGAAGTACCCTTTAAGCCCCTTTATCCTAGTATCTATGGAATTCCCGTATCTGTCAAAGGGACTCTTTGATATGTGCAACTTTGGAAAATGAAATGATCCTATGTCTATGTGGGCCCTGCCACTATCAAATGTGTGCAAGCAGTCTCCTGTCCGCCGATGTATGCTCATCATGCCATTGCAGTTGTGGGATGGTCTCAAGATGAATGGCTGCCATGGTCCAGTATAAAGGGCAACTGTAAACTCAGAGTATGTGTCGATTGTGTCTTGCGTCTGT
>JBDRFS010000047.1:0-9526 GCA_043818535.1 Candidatus Woesearchaeota archaeon | reverse complement strand
AGATTGAAGCGGCTAGAAGTTGAAGCCAGCTTAAGAGACCCATTAATTGAGCTATCCCAGCCGCTATCCAAGCTTCTTGCAGGAAGTGAAATTAACAGGATCAAGAAAGAGATTGGTCAAGGGCAATAAGAAGAGGGAGGTGCCGAACTATTTCGGGTGAGAACATGACAGAAGCAAAAAAAGAATTCAGTGAAAGCCTGAAGTATTATACTTGGAATCTGCTCCACAGGAATATCCTCCGAAAGATAACTCGGAGGTATTACCCAGACTTTTCTGTGATTGGGATAAAGAGCCATGACCCTGTACCAAAGCATGCCATTGCAATAGGTCTTGCAAAAGCCATTGGAAAGAAGGTCATATATTTCGGACTGAACCCAGAGCCGGGGTTTATTGACGCGACTGATGAAAAGGGCCTTAACAAGGTAATTGAGCTAATGCAGTCTGAAGCGTCCTATACTGTCCTAATAGAGAACCTCAACCTTCTTATGGCAACAATAATAGAAAGGGAAGAGGTCCTGAATCCTGAAGCGATACTCCAGCTCAAGCGGGTGAAGATGCTTGCAAAACAGAAGCAGTGCTACGTAGTAATAACTTCTGGTGCATCAGACTTTGCAAAAGGCATTAACACATTCATAGATTTTAGGCCAGGCACATCAACTTGCCTTATAGGCCGTGAGCTTTCCTCATACCTTGATGGCAGCCTGACAAAAGAGGCCATAAGCATAATACGTGCAAATGGCAAGATTCAGGAGGTGGGCAATATAGAGGAACTGAAGAAGATTCTAAATATATTGCCAGGCAGCAATAAGGCAGTCCGCAATGCCGTGGATCTGGTGCTCGGTTCTGGGTTTGAGACCGACTTTGAGGTTATAACGAATCCAACAAAGCTATTTAAAGGTTTGCCCGGGCGTAACAAGATTATTGAAAGGTTCTCAAGCCTTATCGGGCTTTACAAGAATGAAAAAGTAGCCGACAGGCTTGGGGTAAGCAGGCACAATCTTCTTGTTTTCCATGGCCCCCCCGGAGCCGGCAAGACGCACACGGCAAAGATTCTTACAGCAGAGCTTGGCTGGCCATTGGTGCATGTTAAGGCACGAGATATATTCTCTGAGGATAACCCTATTAGGGTTATAACTAAAATGATTAGGACAGCACGCAACCTGAAGCGTTGCATTGTCTTCATTGACGAGGCTGAAAAAATCTTGGCAAGAGGGACAATGGATCAAGATGGGCCTGTTCATGCTGCGCTGCAAGAAGGCATAGAAGGTCTTGATGGGACAGTTTCTGCATTGTTTGTGTTTGCAATCAATGACACCACCCGCTTTGGAGGTCCTCTGATGGACAGGTTCACTGTCTTTGAGTTCAATCCTCCTACTTTTGAGGAGAGGATGGACTTCATAATGGACAAAGCGAGGAAATCCAGGCTAAGCCTTGATGTGGAAATGATGGCAAAGATGACTGAAGGCCTGAGTTACAGGCAGATACAGAAGATATGGAACAAGGCCGTGTGCAGCTCCATGCCTTCGCCAAAGCCTGAGGCTTTTGAGAGTGCTGTTATTGACTTCAAGAATGAGAGCAGGAGCAATAGGTCTGCGGAGATGTTCGGGTGATTGATATGGATAAAATTAAGATCTTGGTTTCAGCAGCCGCTTTTTTAATTGCGCTTTTGGCGTTTATAGCGGTCATGGCCAGTAATGCGCCCAAAGAGGTGTACAGGCCTGCTGGGTATGTCATGACCTACAACCCAGGAGTTGGTTTTTTAGCATTCCTTTTTATAGGAATTGTGTTTGTATTTACAGTAACGGGCATCTCGGATGCTGTTAGGAGGACTAAAGATGATATGGACAATACCAAAGGTTAAGTATGTGGAGATAAAGGACGCAGGACCCATAAAGAGTTTCAGTTCCGGGTTCAAGGAAGGGATAACCATGATTTGCGGACCGAACGCATCCGGCAAGACTACAATCGTCAACTGCATTCTGGCGTGCCTGTGTGGGAAGGAAGTCGTGGGGAAAGGCGAAGTAAAGCTTGAACTTGCGTCAAAGAACGTGGAAGTGCAACTGCTAAACAAGAAACTTTCCCCTTTGCCTGACGAGCGTATGTCCTGGGGAGAGAGGCACATGCTTGAGCTGGAGTATGCCCTAAAAAACATTGGAGAGAGCCAGGCGCTGCTTGTGGATGATTTCGGGGAGAGGCTTGACCCTGACAATCTTGCCAAAGTTCTCAAGAAGATAAAGGGGAAGAATGTACAGGCAATAATCACTACACAGGACAAGGGGATGCTGAAGCATGCAGGCAATGTGGTGAGGATAGGAGAAAGGAAATGACAGGGATAATAGAAAAGGTCTACAAGGGAGGCGTGAAAGCAGAGGAGACCATGTACCCCGAGGCCATAAAGATGATACAAGGGCTGCCAGACAGGACAGAGCTAACGGACAAGGAAGTCCTCGGGTTCGGCAGGAAAGAAGGGCTATCAAGGGAGCAGCTGATAGGATGCGTTGCAATACTGATGCGCAAGGGTGAGGTCTATCTCACAAGGGACCACAGAATGGTGAAGGTGGAGGAGATATGAGCAAGATAATTGAGGAATGCAAGGAGATGGGGCTGCTTGGGCAGTTGCCAAATCCGGATGAAATTAAGGAACGTATTGAGGAAGTATTAAAGACTTTTCTCAAGGAATTTGAGGATCATTTCCCAGACAGGTTTTGTGAAGAGTCAGACATAAAATGTTATCTATACATGCGGTTGTATGAAAAATTTAAACAAGAAATAAACAGCCACCCCCTTAGAATTTATACTGAATTTAATAATGGTTCTAAAGAACATTCTAGGGAACATATAGATGTCTGCATTATCCATGAAAAAGACCGCAAGGGGCTTGAGGATAGTGATATCATTGCAGGAATTGAATTGACAACACATCAGGCTGACATCAACAGATTGGTGAAGAAGTTTAAAGCTGAGCGCAAAAAACTTTGTAGAGAGAAAGTGAGGTATAGGTACATTATATTGCTGCAGTGGCCTGAGTATTGCGGGGACTGGACTGAAGAGGAGGGGAATTATAAGTTTAGAAATCTCTTTGATAAGACTGGCGGCAGAAACAAAATTTTCCCCCACAAAATCAAGTTAGATATCCTTAAGAAGATAGTTGAAGGTTTTGATGTTACGTTTATATTTAAATTTCCAGCAACATTAGATCCAAGGATTAAAGAAGATGAAACATGGGATAAAGATTGGAACGCCCTGATACTATCAAAACAGAAGAAACAATAAAATGCCACTAGCTCCGAGGAGATGCTGAAGCATGCTGGCAATGTGGTGAGGATGGGAAGGATTAAATAGGTAGGGTAAGAATAAAAGGCAAGGGAGATGGCAAGAACTAATAAAGGCGAAATAGAAGAGGAGAATCTAATCAATACAGTAGAAGAATCATTGCCAAAAAAGTATGGCATCTTGAGTCCCCCTGCCCAAGCCACAAACCTTTTTTACTTTAAGCTTATAGGCAAAGCCAATGGGTTGTTTGAGGCATTATTTGAGATATATTCCCCATTATATGATGATGCCCTATTGTTTGAAAGGTTGAAGCTGAAGGGATCAGCAACATTACTTCACGACTATTTGATATCCGGCATACTTAAGAAATACTTTAAGCAATTCAAGGGCAACCCACCCAAATTTTTGATAATAAACCTTAACAACAAAGGGGGTCTTAAGGGCGTGAACCTGAACTACGTTCCCAGCTCCAGGCTTTCTGACATCGCAAAGCTGTTTTCAACTAAGTCTTATCCTAACGGATGCAGCGGCCTTTTCCACATAGATAAATTAGAACTAAAGCCCGCGGGGGGCACAACCAATTCCTTGGCCGTAAACATTAACCATCTGGCGGAGGTTATGGGCGTCATTACTTTCTTTAATGGCAGGTTTAAAGAACTGATTATCAATCCCCACAATCGCAAAGCGAACGAAGCTTGTTCAACCCTAAAACAGATATTTGGCATAGAATTTGTCACACAGAATAATCCAGTGCTAAATGCCGAATGTGGGGCAATAGTCCTTCCGCAGCAGGAATATATGTCTTTGGTTAAACAAATAAGAAAGTATCGCAAAAAAAAGGCTTAAATAGAATGGAGTATTGGGTAAGAGGTAGTGGAGAAAAAAGGGGAGGCTAAAAAATGAAATTAATTATTCCAGCATTGAGGGTTAAACAGGATGCTCGCGTAAATATATACCTTACTACATTTAAGGTTGGGCAACTAAAAGGATTATACGAAGATAAACAGATTCTGAAAGATTATTATAGTCCAGACCTGAAAGCTGGAGGACCTAAAGGCTATAACCGAACGATAGACCCCAATCGGACTAAAAGGATTCTAAATTACCTTTCAACAAGATATGAATATGTACTTCCGTTATTGCCTTCATCGCTGGTTTTGAATGTCAGAAATAATAGGTTGAAATTCCAAGACTCAAAACATGAACTTTTAATTGGGGGGGATGTTGATTTTTATGTGATTGATGGGCAGCATAGAATAGAAGGCCTATTGAAACACAAGGAGAGTTATGAGGTCCCTGTTACAATCTTAGAAGGGTTAGACGAAATAAAGGAAGCTATGCAGTTTCTCATAATCAATACCACACAAAAAAGAGTTGACCCCCAATTGCAACTAAGGGACCTATTTAGGATTTGTGATAAGGATTTTGGGGGCATTCTTGGTGAAGTGAAAGAGGTATTAAGCCGGGAAGTGCTAGGTTCTGGCGAGTGGAAAATTGAGGCCTTAAAGATTGCAATGGAATTAGAGACTCAGGCCTTATCACCATGGTATGATAGGGTTAAACTGCCAAATGAATCATTAATCCCTGGAAAATGGAAACCCATTAGGGAAAACAGTTTCGCAGATACACTAAGATTTATCTGCACAGGAGGAAACCCTACAGATAATCTGAGCGAAAGTGACAAAAAAAGGTATTTGTTGGATTATTGGAAAAGTATAAATAAGGCTTACCCTGAAGCATTTGACCAAAAATGCGGGCGTGAATATATTCTCACTAAAAGCTCTGGAGCTGGGCGCTTTAATACTTTTTTTCCTAGTGCTTATACACTCTGTGCTGCAAAAATTGTACCAGATTTTGATGCCCTCTTGCAAAGAATTAAACAAGCATATCCGCTGAGAATGTGGCTAAAGCGAAAGAGAGGTATATTCTCAGGAGGAAGCCAAGGCGAATTTAGGAGGGATGCGCTAAAATTTGTGTTAAAGGTTTGTCCTCAACTTGATTACATTAACGAAAAAGCATATGAAAAGATGATAAAGGAAGGCATCTTTGCAAGTCAGGTAAAAAGGGCATACAATATGATGTCCCCTCTTAAGTTGAAGCACGTAAGTTTTTTCAATAAGGACTGCACAAAATATGCAACTGGTTGCTATATCCTTGTTGATCTCAAAAAGGATAAGATTAGAGTATATGCTGGAAAAAGCGAAGACATAAAACAAAGGCTAAAGGCACACCCCAAAAAATATAATCTCTATAGTGTAGAGCCTTGTAACAAAAAAGAGGCGGAGATCATAGAAGGAGTTTTATTCCATTTGATAAAAGAGGAGGTAAGGGAAAATAAAGTTGCTCCAAATAAAGAGGGATGTCCCTTTTGCACTCAAAAGAAGTAAAATGCCACCAGCCCAAATAAAACAACTCATAGAACACCTGTCCAAGGACAAGAACATCATAGCAGAGTGCCCCTGCTGCGGAGGCAGCCATGGCTGGTTGAATTGGAGGAAGGCATAGGGTGAAAGACTTAGGAAAAAAGGGTGTGAACCAGAGGTTAAAATGAGATACGAGTGCAAAACAATCAAGGAAATTGTTGAATCTATAAATACAAAATGTTTCTTGCCGCACATTCAGCGAGAGCTAGTTTGGAAGCCCCCACAAATCATTAAGCTGTTTGATTCATTAATGAGGAAGTATCCCATAGGCACCTTCCTGTTCTGGAAAATCGCAAAAAGGAAGAAGGAAATTATGAAGCTGGAGTTTATCAAAAACTACAAGAGCGAATCAAAAAACGAAATTAACCGGGATACAAACAGGGAAGAATACTGGCTTGTCTTGGATGGGCAACAAAGATTGCAGTCTTTCTTCATTGCTTTAAATGGCTCTTATCATGGAAAAGAACTATTTTTTAACGCTCTCAGCAACAAGGCTATTGAAGGCAACGATGACGAAAGCGAAGTGATTTACGAAACAAGGTTCTTTAAAAGTGACATGGGAAACTTCATGAGAGATGAGGTAGAGAGGAAAACCAAAAATCAAGTAAAAAAGCTGTGGATTAAAGTTAAAGATTTCTCCTTACTGGACGAGGACAAGATTTACGATTTCATCACGCAACAGAAAGAAAATTATGGAGAAGGAATTAGCTATGGGGAAGCCAAGTTACTTGAAAAGAACCTGAAAGCCATGAATGCCCTGATAACATCTACAGAATCAGTTTTTTACTACCTTGAGCCTGAGGAAGATTATGATAAGGTGCTAGATATATTCGTAAGGACAAACTCTGGAGGGACTAAGCTCAGCAAGTCCGATCTTCTTTTCTCAATAATTAAGCTAAAATGGAAGAAACTTGATGCTTACAATGAATTTAATGCCCTCCTAAGGGAAATAAACGACAGGGGCGACTTTGATTTTGACACGGATTTCATCCTGAAAACTTCGCTGGTCCTAATAAACAAGGATGTAAAATACAGAGTGGAAAACTTCAACCCTGGCAATGTTAAAGAGATAGAGAATAAGTGGAGCTACATAAAAGATAGCATAAAGGCTACAATAGACCTAATTGTAAATGACTTTAGGATATCCTCAAAGAAGCAATTGACAAGCAGGAATAGCATTATCCCTATTATTGAATATACTTATGTAAATGGCATAAAAACTTACCAATCCGATAAGAAAGGCATGTTTAAAACCAAGGAAATAATCAGGAAATGGCTCTTCTCCGTGTTGCTTACCAACCTCTTTAGTGGGCAGACAGATGAATTGCTTAGGAGGTTTAGGGAGGTTATTAAGAACAACAAGGGGCTGTTCCCGATAGAAAAGATGAACAATGCGCTGCCTCCCGGGAAGAATTTAGAGATAGGCAAGGAGGATTTTGGAGGGATATCATATGGGGACGGATCAGCTTTCTTGGTTCTGGGATTGCTTTACCCCCAATTGGACACAAATCCAGCTTCCGAGAAGAACAAGCCCCAGATAGACCATATATTTCCGGTTTCCCTCCTAAAAAAGAAATACCCCCTTGCCCAGATTAATAGCATTGGGAATCTGCAGTTTCTTACAGCCACAGAGAATAGGAGTAAAAATAAGTTGCCTTTTAAAGAATGGATGCGTGGGTTAAATTCTCAATTTATGGAAAAGAGCTTTATTCCGCAGAACAAGCGGTTGTGGGCCCTTGATGATTATGCAAAATTTGTTGAGAAACGAATAGGGATAATGTTCAGGAGAGTAAAAGAAATATTAACTCACTAAGAAAATGCCACCAGCCCAAATAAAACAACTCATAGAACATCTCTCAAGAGACAACAACATCATAGCAGAGTGCCCCCACTGCCAAGAGAACTTCAAGCTGGGAAATTCCGGCCTCTTCTACGGCGAAGAGCTTCCAGCAGCAGCAAAAGACTTCATAACTTCCAGAAACGAAATAATCAAGCAGATGAAAGAAGAGCTTAAGAAGATGAAATTAAAGGCAACAGACCAGGCTGCTAAAAAATCAGTTGCTATAAACTTCGGGAAGATTGTGGAGAAAGTAGCCCCAGCATTAAAGGGCTTCCCCATGCACAAAAACGACTGCAGGCCAATAATGGAGCCAATAGACTATATAGTGTTCTCAGGACTGACTAAGAAAGGGATTGTAGACAAACTAGCCTTCATAGACATAAAGACGGGATCATCACAGCTCAATGTGCACGAGAAGCAGGTGAAGGAGGCTGTGGAGAAGGGCAAGGTGGAGGTTGAAACCTATGGCTAACGAGATTGCATACTTCATGAAAGAGCAGAGGCACATCTTCGGCATATGCCCCTGTTGCAATGAGGCTTTCAGGCTTAGTGACGTGAGGATCTCCTACAAGGCTCCCTACGTGAAGAGCTGGATGGACAGGCTTGAGGAGAATGAGCTCAAGGCTGACGAGGCGATTGACGCATACAAGGAGAAGTCCAAGGAGATAAGGAAAAATTCCATTGAGGCGGCCAAGAGGAAGGAGCTGCCTAAAGTGCTAAAAGCCTGCATCCCTGGGTTCTGCAACATAGGGATATCGCCTCATGATGTCAAGGTAATAATGAACCCCATTGATTTCGTAGCCTTTGACGGCATGAATACGGGGAAAGTGAAGAGGGTTGTTCTTTTGGACCAGAAGCCTGTGGCTGAGGCGCAGAAGAAGCTGCATGCCAACCTGAAGAAGGTCATCAAGGATGATGCGCTGGAGTGGCTGACTGTCAAGATAGGGAAGGATGGGGGGGTGGGGGTTTGAATTTGCTTGTTAAGCCAAAAGATCTGGAGAGGGAGTTTAATAGGTTAATGAATCGTTATTCACAGTTCTATTGGTTATCTGCTTGGGCGAGTGTAGGGTTTAGTTGTTTTGAAACATTAAAACTCAATAAACACAAAATTAGGAAGCTCATTATAGGAACGAGCTTGAACCAAACACATCCTGAGTTTATTCGCGAGTTCAAAAATAACCGAAATGTTAAATTTATGGGGCAAAAGCAAGGTATCTTCCACCCCAAAATCTACCTTTTTAAGAACAATAAAAATGATTGGGAGGTGCTTATTGGAAGCCTTAATTTTACATCCGCTGCATTTATTAGGAACAGGGAATCATTGTTGTTATTATCTCATAACTCTGATAGAAAAAATGAGCTTTACGAAGCTGTTTTAAGGCTTATTGATGAAACCTGGGAGGAAGCTGAGTATTTTGATAATAAGAGATTGAAAGAATACACTAAAAAATGGCGAAGTAGGCCCAAAGTTGATTACGATTTACAAGCATCATCATACAAAGAATCTAATTCTGGCTTTAGGGCAAACCTTACCTGGAAGGAGTTTGTCCAGAAGGTAAAGAGGGAAAAGTCCTATTCCCATAAGTGCAGATTAAATATATTAGAAATTGCAAACAGGAGATTTAAGGAAAATAAACATTTTAGGGATATGGCCGATAATGAAAGACAAGAACTAGCGGGTGCAGCAGGAATCATTGGAGATATAGACTGGGGGTTGTTTGGAACTACTGGAGGCAGCGGATATTTTAGTCATGCACTAAAGAAGAATTATTTAAATATCTCTAGAGCTTTAGATCAAATCCCCCTAAACGGAGAAATAACTAAGAGTCACTATTCTTCATTCTTGAAATATTTTAAAACAATTTCCCCCCATGTGGAACTGGCAGGGATGTCAAGGTTATTATCTATGAAACGGCCTGATGTCTTTGTCTCTTTGAATGGGAAAAATCGGGCTAGATTGTGTGAAGCATTTGGAATAAAACATAAACAT
>JBDRFS010000046.1:0-2318 GCA_043818535.1 Candidatus Woesearchaeota archaeon | reverse complement strand
ATCATTGCGATTTTATCTGGATTTTTGTCTTGAAGATAATTCAGCAGGTCAATGAGCTCAAGGTGGTATTTGGGCTCAAGAAATTTTCTGTTTGAGAAATTAAACAACTCAAGAACTTCTATATCAAGGGCTTTGGCAATGCGCTCAAGGACATCAAATGAGGGGCTCCTTATCCCGCGTTCTATGCGGCTTATAGTATCATTACTGACACCGACTCTCTCAGCAAACTGTGCCTGTGTGAGGTTAACCCTTCTCCTCAGTTCATAAACTCTTGCTCCCAAAAGCTTCTGTAACTTTGCCATATCCACTCCTTATCCTTAATAATTTTTACATTTTTATGGGGCAAAGTTACAGGGACTAATAGTCTATCATTTTATATACTTGACAAATCCACTTAGTTATAGTTAAAAAACTGATACTGAAAAAGCTATAGAAAAATCCTAAAGCCGTTGCGCATAAGTAGTAACAGCATGGATCTACTTTCGGAAAACCTATTAAAGGGGGGTGAGAAATGAAGGGGATTTAAACAAAAGGAATAACATGAAGAGCTTTGGCGTGGATGAAAAGTAATCACGATTGCTACGGGCGGTTCCTATGCGTGTTTTTGCTGCGTCAAGGCGTTGGCATATATATATATTTCCAACACGGGTAGGAGGAAAGACGATGAACAAGAATGTTTTCAACTCTCACAAAATATTTCTTTTGGTTGGCATGTTGTCCATGTGTGGTTGTGCAGCTACCACTAAGGTGATGGTTCCAGTTACAAGGCCGGCAGAAATTGATTTACGCGGGATAGATAAGATTGCGATTGGTGAAATCCAAGGAAAGGGAGGAAGGGAGATAGAGGATTTGCTGACGACGAGACTATTCGAATCTGGTAAATTTGAAGTCCTCGACAGGCAAAATCTTGAGAGATTGATGAAGGAACATCGTTTGAAATTCACTGGCATAATAGATAGCTCGACTGCTGTAAAACTTGGTAAAATGATAGGAGCAGCCACTTTAGTATTTGGTAATGTGCCGATGCATAAAGCTGACAATAAGGTTACTTATAGTGCTTGGAAGGACCGTGAGGGCGGGTCTCATCGCACCTATTACAATACTGTCACTGCAAAGGTGAAGGCCTCTTTTAAGGTTGTTGGCCTTCGCACAGGAAAGATCGTTGCTGCAAAAACGATATATGAAACTGTTGAAAGACAGAACAAAACAAATGATGCTGTACCAGAAGCACCAGATGCGGATGAGGCTCTAAACGACGCTACCAATAAGGTAGTGGAACGATTTATGAAGATGATATGCCCTTACCAAGATTATGTAGCAATTGAATTTGAGAGGAAAAAAGAGCTACCCGAGCTTGCTGAAGGTATTATATACGCCAGGACAGGAGAATGGGATTTAGCAGAAAAAAAGTTCAAGCAGGCTGTAGACAAGATGCCCACTAGTCCGGAGGCTCACTATAATCTTGGGGTCGCCTATGAACATCAATACAAGTTTAGAAAAGCAGAAGAGGCTCTGAGAGAGGCTATTCGTTTGAGCACAATACAGAGCAGTTCTGGTGGATTAGCTGGTTTTACCGAATCTTTAAAAAAGTCCTCAGAAAAATACTCTCGAGAAATTGAGAATGTGAAGAGACTAGAAAATGAATGGAAGAAACTTAATGAACAAGACCTCCTGAAGTAGAATGAATGATATCGCCGCAAGCGGACGGGGTGTTAAAAATCATAACAAAAGAAGTCAGGCCCAAAAGAATCCTTCTGGGGCGCAGTTTATTCCATCCTGAGAAGGATAACTTTCTATTTTGCTGACTTTAGGAGAATCGATGAGAAAAGTACTATCTATCCTTTTGTTGTTCTTGATTTGCCTACCAACCTTTGGCCATTCACAAGAAGTCATGGTTGTTAAGGCAAGGGGAATTGGGGACATTATAGATGGTCAAGAAGGAATGGCCAGGGATATTGCCGTTCAAGATGCCCTTCGTAACGCAGTAGAACAAGCGCTGGGCACTTATATAAAATCCGAAACAGTTGTTCAAAACTATCAACTTATAAGTGATCAGATATTTTCTAAGACAGAAGGTTATATCCAAAAGTATTACATTCAAGATGAAACAGCTACGAGAACCCTTTATAAAATCAAGATTGAAGCTTATGTGGCCTCTCATAAGCTTCAAAATGACTTGGCAGCTATTGGCCTTTTGATGTTGCAGAAGCACAAGCCCAGAGTGATGGTGGTTATTCCGGAACAACACCTTACCAGAAGGAAGGTGCCGGATCCTGCTGGGGAGACCGAAATAATAAAAAAATTGCTTGAGAAAGGAT
>JBDRFS010000045.1:0-3346 GCA_043818535.1 Candidatus Woesearchaeota archaeon | reverse complement strand
GCCCTGAAACTTTGACTGGCGTATACCTATTTGTGTAGGTTCCGTCGCCAATCTGCCCATAACCATTATATCCCCAGCACATTGCAGTGTCATTTTGTAATACTGCGCAGCTATGATATGTTCCTAATGATATCCGCGTGGCATTCACGAGCCCTGAAACTACAACTCCTGTGTAATTGTTTGTTGTGGTTCCATCACCAAGATTACCATGAGGGTTATAGCCCCAGCACATTGCAGTGCCATTTTGTAATACTGCACAGCTATGATGCACTCCTACACCTATATCAACTGCATCTTCTATGCCTGCAGCTTTTACAGGCGTATTATTGTTTATTACGGTTCCATCCCCAACCTGCCCATAACCATTATATCCCCAGCACATCACAGTGCCATTCAGCAGTAATGCGCATGTGTGATCATAGGAGGTTATATCTATTTTGGCAGCGTCTATTATGTTTGCTTTTACAGGCGTGTAGCTTGTTGCCCATGTTCCATCTCCAAGACTGCCCTCGCCGCCATAGCCCCAGCACATTACTGTGTTATTCAGCAATAATGCGCAGGTAGAGTAATAGCCAGTGCTTATCATGGTCGCGTTTATGAGCCCTTTTACCTTTACTGGAAGATTGCGGTTAGTTGTTGTCCCGTCCCCAAGCTGGCCGTATACATTATATCCCCAGCACATTGCAGTACCGTCTTCCATGACTGCGCAGGTGTGGTAGTAAATGGAACTGGATATGTTCACTACGCGCTTTTGGTTAGGCTTAACCCATGCTTCTATTGTTATTTCATTCTTTTGGTTAAGGCTTGCTGAATCGGCAATTGTTATATTATCTTCATCACCGCCAAACTCGTATGCGCCGAAGCCGTCGTAGCCGCTGGAAGAGCTGAATGCTGCTCCGCCTACATTACCGTCATTATTGTAATTGCTGAAGTCTTTTGTTGACGTGGATGATGAGGTGTTTGCTTCAAACGGCAGGTTAAGGACTGCCAATGAGCTGCCGTTTATGCGCCAGTCATAAATGAACTTTATCGTGTCGCCGTTAGCATCCGAAGCTGACTGGGGATAGGCAGTAAGGTTATCATATGTGAGATTGTTTCCTGAGCTTGAGCTTATTGTTGGCGTTCCGTGCGTTGGAACACCATTTACAGTTACTGTGTACCATCCTGTTTCGTTCATATTCCCCGCCATGTCCACCACGTATGCCTTGAACTGGTACTTTCCAGGATCTAGAGAAGTAAAGTTCCTCTCCAGGCTGTTCCCTGACCATGTCACCAGCCCATCCCTTTTTACAAGAATAACATGGTTAGGCACAGTAACATCATAAATCCTCCCATCATAAGCAGAAGCATTTATCCCCTCAACCTCTATTTTATTCAAATTCTCATCCAAAAAGCTTACTTTCCTGCCCTCTTTCATCAGCCCATAAGCTTCCTGAACATTAATCAGCTTGTAGTCAGAAACATTCTCATGCTCTTTTTTAGCAGCCGGGGTTGCGGATTCTGTTTCATCTTTATTCGCCTCTATTCCCGAAACATCCCGGGCTGCATCGAAAGGCTTATATATTCCAACAGATTTCTGTGTATAAGCAGAATTCAATTCAGGAGGAGAAAAAATGCCAAACTTTACTGTATCCATACCAAAAAAATTAAAAGAAAAATTAGACAAGCATCCAAAAATAAACTGGTCAGAAGTATTAAGAAGGGCGCTTGAAAAGAAAGCGGATAAGCTATTGCTGTTTGAAAAATTAGAGAACGGAACATTCACTAAGGAAGATCTGCAAAAACTTAGGGGGTAACACAAAATGGTATCTGTAACAGCTTCCATATCAGATGAACTAAAGTCCAAAATACAAAGATTCCCTTGGGTGAACTGGTCGGAAGTGGCAAGGGAGGAATTTGCAAAGGATGAGATATCTGAAAGGTATATGAAAACAGGCAAAATTACCGACGAGGACTGGGAGTTCTGCCAGGAAATAGGCTGGCATCCTGTTGACGAATTGCCATTGAAAGAGGAATATATTAAAGAGCTGGAACAGGCTAGGAAAGAGCCGTCCATCAAACTTAAATCAATTAGGGAAATATTTGAGTGATTAAGGTGTACACTGAAGAGATTAAGTTCAGTTGTAAGAAGACTATTAGGAAAGCCTGCAAAAAGAATCCTGTTTTGAGAAAAGTTCTTGAAAGCAAAATGCAGGAGATTATCTTGTTCCCCGCCCGCTACAAGCCCCTTAAGTATGAGCTTGCCGGAGAGAGAAGCGTCCACATCCTCAAAAGCTTTGTTCTCAAGTTTGAAATTGATGAGGCTGGCAGGACTGTAACTTTCATCAGCTTCAAGCACCACGATAAAGC
Source organism: Candidatus Woesearchaeota archaeon (assembly GCA_043818535.1). GTDB lineage: Archaea > Nanobdellota > Nanobdellia > SCGC-AAA011-G17 > GW2011-AR17 > JBDRFS01. The sequence continues at coordinate 997 of JBDRFS010000045.1, read as the reverse complement.
CTACAAGAGGTGAATTATCTTTCATAAGCCGGCATCCCGAAGCATCCCGGGCTGCTGAATCAAAAGGTTTATATACATCAACACATTTGCATACATCAATGCAATCGCAGGAGGTACTGCCAATGATAAGAACAACATTCTCCATTCCCAAGGAGCTTAAGGAAAAATTAGATAAAATGCCCCACATAAACTGGCCTGAAGTATTTAAAGAGGGATTAAGGAAACGGCTTGAAAAGCTGGAGGAATTAAGGGCAAGAGGTGAATTATAAATGGTAAGCATAACTGTTGCATTAGAGGAATCTTTCAAGGGGAGGCTGCATGCATTTCCCTGGGTGAACTGGTCAGAAGTTGGAAGCGAAGAATCCCGTAAAAAGGCAATATTTGAAGAATTTATTAAAACAGGTACAGTATCTGATGAAGACCAGGAATTCTGCGATGAAATGAACTGGGACCCCATAGATGAATTGCAGGTAAAGGAAGCGTATGTCAAGAAGCTCAAAGAGATAGAGAAAGGCCCGCATAGCAAAATGACATTGGATGAACTTGGCAAATTACTTGGGCTAAAATGAGTTTCAGTTTTGATGTTTCTGATAATTTCAGAAGAAGGCTTAATAAGCTTGCAAGGAAAGACCAGGTTCTTGCTTCGGCTGTCGATAATAAGATTAAGCAAATCATTGCTTGCGACGAAATCTCTATTCAACATTTCAAGAACCTCAAAGGAGATATGAGTCATCTCAAAAGAGTCAGGATTGGAAGCTTTGTTCTCAAATTCAAGGTTAAAGGCGATGCTGTCATTTTCGAGGATTTTGTCCATCATAAGAATGCTTACAAGTAAATTATCAATTTTTTCATGCTCTTTTTTAGCAGCCTGTACTGCTAGCTCTGTAGAAAGTTTTGCTTCTTTTTTAGCAGCCTTGCCTTTATTCGCCTCTATTCCCGAACCATCCCGGGCTGCTGAATCGGAAGCTTTATATATATCTACTGATTTCATATTATA
>JBDRFS010000044.1:0-3248 GCA_043818535.1 Candidatus Woesearchaeota archaeon | reverse complement strand
CTTTCATCATGAACTCTTGAGCGCCGGTAGTATAGTGGTAGCATTTCGGCCTTCCAAGCCGAAGACCTGGGTTCGAATCCCAGCCGGCGCATACTCCCTCATTTCTAATGCGCCGTCTTACATCTTTATAAATAGGAGCTTAACTATCTTTCTTTGAGCATGTGTAGTAAGGTGACATATGTCACCAGAACAATTTTTTGAGTAAAGTTTATAAATTTAGAGTTTATTATAAAACTAAATTAGTGGAGGTAATAAAGATGAGTGAGAATTTTCCGGTGAAAAAAATACTTAAGATGTCTCTAAAAGACTATCTTGAAATGGTTGAAAAAGACTTAAAGGATTATATTCCTGAAGGTGTACATTGGGCCCAGTATCAACACAATCTTGGCGATGTAACAATGCAACAATTCTCAAAAAAAGTGCCTGAAGGAACAGAAGTTGTTGTAAACTATGAATTGCAACTAGCTCGGACAGATAACTCTGTTTCGTATTTTCAATCAGGCTTAGCTTTGATTCCGAAGAAATGACTTTTTTTAACTCTTTTATTTTTCTTTGATTACTAAATCCCCCTTCTTATCAACCCATAGTAAATTATATAAGCAACCTTGCCTTCTAATAATTAACAAAGAAACTGAGAATCCCTTACTAGTGTCAAAATGGTTATGAGCACAGCCAGCGCATTTAACTCCCTTACTTTGTAGTATTTCTTGGTTTTATGGTCTTGTGGATAAGATTTTAAGTTAGAAGCCTGTGTTGTTTTGTGTTAACTCCGTGGAAGTGTTTTAGGCTCTTGTGTTGATTCCACAGCCCCAGAAGAGCCTCGTATACTCGGCCATCTCCCTTAAAGCTCTAGTAAAAAGACGGCCTTCGGCCTTTTAAAGCTGTAGCTCTGATAAACATTAAAAAAGCCTTTTCGCCTTTGTTATAAGTTTCTTGATATCTTTTACCGTGTCAACAGCATCATCAACAGGAATCTTCTTGCCGTAATAGTTTATTCCGTTCCTTATTTTTCTTACCCTGTCAAAGCCTGAAGCTAGCTCGTCCTCTTTCATAATCTCCTTCAGGAACCAAGTGTAGCATTCATGGTTGTATATCTTGTATCCTTTCTTTATTGCAATAGCCTCAAGAATCTCGCGTAAGGCGTCATAGAATAGTGATACTGAGGATGGAGCTGTTTTATCTTCTATCTTTATGTTGGATGCTGTGAAGTATTTGCCGCCTGATAACTCTATGAGCGATGATGCAAGCTCGTGGTCTGGCTCAACTTTCTTTGCTAGCCTTTTGCTGCAGCATTCTTTCCAGTCCATAGTCATACTATAATTGCCCCCTTGGCTATGTTCTTCTTAAGATGCGGGTTGCTTAATTCTTCTTTGAAATGGAGCTGCAGTTTTCTTTTTAATAGCTTTTCTATTCTGGCGAGGTCAATTGCCCTCTTAGTTGTATCTATGTAGAGATCTATGTCTGAGTCTATGGTGTTCTCTGCCTTTGCCAGCGAACCAAAGAGTGTTGTTTCCTTGTGCAGTATTTCCGGCCTTATCGGTTCCAAGGCTTTTGAGAGTTTTAGCTTCCAATAGGCTTTTGCCATGTCTTTGAATAGGGGACTTTCCCTTTTTGCCCTGAAGAGGAGGTTGTTCCTGTATTCTTTCTTTATTAGCAGTCCTTCTCTTTCAAGATGTTTGAGTAGTTTTGATGCTGTTGGAGGACTCACTTTTTGTTCTCTCCCGTATTCCCTTACAGAGAGCTCCCTGTATGTATCTTCGAAAAAAGGGCTTAGTTGTTTAAATATTGTTAACATATGTTAAAATATATTAACAGTTGTTTATAAAGCTTTCTATTCAACTATGAGACTTTTTAATAGCAAAAACCCATTCTCCCATCGTCAGAACCACAAACCCAACACAAAAGAAAAAAAGCGTGCTTCTAACTTAAAAAAGAACTCTCCCCCAAATAACCCCTTATCTCCTTCTCCTCACACCCGCGCCCAACAAAATACCTAAGAATCTCATCATCCTGCATAATATAGCTTCTCATCTTCGCTACAGCATGACTCAAAAACCTCTTCCTAGAAGCCTCCTCAGAAACCATGCCAACCTCAAGCTCAACATCCTTAACAACATCATCAATAAGGCGCTTAGCCTCAACCTTATCAGCAAGCCTTGGCCTTATAAGCTTAAGCCCAGAAGAATTACACCTCTTAGACTTCCTTTTAGGGCCATTACACAGCATCACATCAACTATTTGGTCATTGCTCCAACGATAGTTAAAGTCCTGTCTCCTCCTAACAGAAGTAACAAACCCCCAATCATCACTATTCCCCCTAACCTCAACCAGGCTTCCCTGTTTTATCTCAAGACCGGGATTCTTAAAATACTTAAGCTTAAAAGCATCCTTCCTGTTCACCTTCAAAGTCTTCCTACCACGACACACAAGCACAAGATTCTTAGAACGCGGCACATCACTAATGTACACAGATTTCTCCTTGCCCCTAAACCTTAAATTTCCCTTTTTCTCCCCCTGAACAACTACATGGTCACCCAAAGAAAACCCCTTATCCGAAGAATCATAATACCCAGTATCAGCCACTTTTTTAACCACCTGCCCAAGAAACTTGGAATACTGCTTCTCATCCTTAACCCCTTTCTTGTAGCCAGGAATCTTAACAGCCCTCAATGTGACACCATTAACCTTCCCCAAAACCTTCTTTGCCAAATCATCATAAGACACTTCCCTGAAATTAAGGTCCTTAAGCCTCGCCTCAAGCCTTTCAAAGAACTGCTTCTTCTTCTCCATATTCTCAAGATAAGTATCCAGGCTGTCCATCCACCCACTCAAGCTAAATCCCCCCCTTCCAGCATCCTTAACACTTCCCATTCACTATTCCCAGAAAACCTTGAAGTCTCATAGCTTACTATCTCCTCCTCACTAAAGCCAATGTGCTTCATCAAGCAAGCAGAAGTTTCCACAAACAAGGACTGTGCAGTTTTATCCGAGCCCTTATCATGAGCCTCCTCAGGAAGTTTCACCTCCAGCTCTATCTCTTCCTTATCCATACTCCAATTATTAATGCCATTATCAGTGTCTACTATACATCTTCCAACGTCTACCTTTGAAACAGTCCCTCCTGTCCCAAGAGGCAGGTCATCAACATTCCCGCCGAAACGGAATACTCTGCCTCCATCGTTAGTCCTTACAATAGTCACCCTGTCACCAACCTTATAGCCCCGTTTCAGTACTTCCTTCTTAATTGC
>JBDRFS010000043.1:0-13238 GCA_043818535.1 Candidatus Woesearchaeota archaeon | reverse complement strand
CTGCAATGGAGAAAACGTTTATTAAACCTATGCAAAAAACACACAATTCGAAAAAAATTCCATTCTTTAGTTGCAACCCTCATTTTTCATAATTATCAGACAGCCTGTAAAGCAGCGGCGTCTTCGGCCTAAACTGATAACCTTTGGAAATATGATCTTCCGCAGGGCTGGAGATTACTTTATTCTGTAGCCAGAGACAAGGTAATGATTATTTCTATAATTATAGAGTGGATGGCCCACAAGAGATATGAAAAAAAGTTCAAATACTAATGGTTTCAAAATAGCTCAACAACTTTCCTCTTCGAAGTCTTGCCAGAAACTATCCTTGCTTGTTTCTTAAAATGCTTCCTTAAAAGCTTTAGAAGTTCCAGGTTTGCCTTTCCGCCTTCAGGAACAGACTTTAAACTTGCCTTGTAAACATTATCTTCCCCAATAATTTCACTTTTCCCAGACTTGGGCCTTACAACTACATTAATCCTCAACAAGCCTCACCCCTTCCCTTACCCTTGTCCTTTTTTCCTTTAATATTTCAGCAGCCGCATTGAACGCATCTTTCACTTCTTTAGGAGTCATCCCAGCAACTCTAAAGAAAGCGGCCATGTCCTCCATCCCCCTGAGCTCTTGAGAATTAGAAGCAAAGCTCCCTATAACCATTTTAACCTTGAACTTCCTGCAAAAGCGGATGTTCTGCATTAATCTTCCCAATTTCACAGAGATATCTTCCACATAAAGGAAAGAGCTGAAAGAGAATCCAACTGCAATATTCTTCCTCTTGGCAAACTTGCATATGACATCATCCAAGCCAGAACTGCGGTGATGAAGCTTGTCTTTCCTGCAGAATTTATCAGGGTCAAGAAGGATATCAACATGCCTGTTCTCCACTATACTGCGGTTGTTTTCCATTCCTTGAACTATGACTAATTCCTTTGAAGGCCTTACTGCCTTTAATGAGGTAAGCCTTACCTTGATCTTCTCATCAAATCCAAATTGCTTAACATCACCTTCAAACATTAAAAAGTCTGCTGCCATAATCCTTCCTGTTCAAGAGAACTATATAAAAGTTATGTTTAATAATACAATTGCTCAAGCTCTTCCTCATCGTCAAGTTTACCATCAGGAGATTCAGGAATAACATCTCCAAGAGAATTCTCTTCCTCAAGCTCATGCTCAAGCTCTTCAGAGCTTTTCTGCGCAGGGAGCTCTTCCCCCGCATCCTCAATAGCAACATCCTCAATGTCGGCTTCCCTCTTCTTCTTTGGCTCAAACGGAACGCCTTGATTCAATACTTCATAAATCAGCTCTTCGTCCGCCAGTTCCATTTCAAGCTCTACAGCCTTCCTGCAAACGAGTTCGCAGTTCTTCAAAAGCTCCCTCACATTATAGTTGGATATCTTGAATATTAGCCTAATAGAATCATTAGACAAGAGGTGAAGCTTTCCTACCCTGCTCCTCACAACTTTGACGGAGTCATCCTCGCTTATCCTTCCAAGCCTGTAGCGCTTCAATAGCCTGTTAATTTCAGGAGGGAATTTCATCCGTTCATACTGGGAGCTGACAAACACTATTGACCTCACATTGCCCTTCCTCATATACTTAAGAAGCTCCTCCCCATCTTCCCTGGATAAGGCCTGCACCTCATCAAGAAGAAGGATAATGTTTTTTGGCATAAGGTCAAGCCAACTCCCAACCTTGCCATACCTCCCATTTAAAATTTTCTTGACATCCAAACTATGCTCCAGCCTGTTGCAGCTGAAATAGGCAATCTTCTTTTTCCCACCAAACCTCCTCAACAGCCTCTTAAGTATCGTTGTCTTGCCCTCTCCGTAAACCCCCTCTATGAAAACTATGCCGCGGCTTCCAACATCCCTCTCAAGCTCTTCCACTATATGCCCATAGCCTAGAAGCTCGTCGTGAAACGCTGCAGGCTTTATGCTGAAGGGATTGTTATGGAACCCAAGGTGCCTGTACCAGATCATTTTGCAAGCAGCCTCCCTACAGTATCTTCAGTTATTTGGGTGTTGTTTACAGTCAGCTTGCACACTTCCTCGCAGTTCTTCAGGAACAAAAGGGTATTTTTCCCAGAGAGATGGAATATCTTCTTCACTATCCTGTCACTCAGCAGCTTGTCGCCTATTTTAGCCCTGAGAAGCTGCACAGCCTCATAATCGCTTAAAGGCTTCATGCTTATTATCCTGCTTATCCTGTGCACAAGGCTTGGGCTCAATGAAAGGCTCCCGAAATTTTTTGTAGAGAACACAATGGAACGGATATAGTTCTGGTCATAATAGTACTTTATCCTCTCGCTGTTTCTGGCAGAGAGGTGCTCTATGTCATCAAGCAGCAAGACCATATTTTTTGGCTTAAGATTGAAAAGCTTCTCAAGCCAGTTGCGCTTGTCCTTCAGGATGGATTCTATGTTGAGCCCCTCGCCAATCTTGCCGGAGCCCACATAGATAACCTTCCCTTTTCTTTTGAATTTCCTTCTTGCCTCTTTCAGCACTTTAGTCTTGCCCATGCCTTTTTGGCCTTCTATGACCATTATATTGCCTGACAATATTGTGTAGAATATTTCCTCAAGGAGGGTATCAGATCCGAAGGCCCTCGTCCTCAGCCTGAATGGATTCCTGCTGAAGTCTATGCTTTTGTACCATTCTTCACTCATTTGAGCCTCCCAGCCTTCTCCCTGAGGCCTTCAGCTTCACGGTAGTACTCTTCTGCGAGCTCCCTGTCTCCCAAAGTATAGTACTTCTCTCCCCTCTTGTGAAGCCTCCTTGCCCTGCCGTAAAGGAGCTTCTTTGAGCGGTGGCTTACAGCATAGTAAACAATAACAGAAACTGCTATAACTCCTGCTACTACCCAAACTAATTCAAGCATATTTCCTCCCATAATACACGCGATACTTTGGATAAACTGCTCATTTATAAACTTTATTGAATTAAAAGCCATAATTGGCTAAAACAAGTCTGTACCCCCTTATAGGCAGTAACCCGTCCCAACGCTGGAAGAAGATTGCCGAGCCTTCCTTGCACACAAAAGAAGCATAACAGGCTGCTATTCAAAGAGGGTAAAAAAAAGATTTCACCTAAAAAAGCCTTCACAAACCTTTAAATACTAGGGGACGATAACCCTTTTTATGATCTTAGAGGAAGACATAAAGAAAATAAGGGAGCACCTTGATTCTTCAGAAAACCCCCTATTCTTCTTTGACGATGACCCTGACGGGTTATGCTCATACCTTCTTCTGAAGAAGTATGCCAAAAAAGGCCACGGTGTCGTTGTGAAATGCTCGCCTGTGCTTGACCAAGCCTACATACGGAGAATAAAGGAATACAGCCCGGACAAGGTTTTCGTGCTTGACAAGCCTGTCATAGAGCAGGAATTCATCGACAAGGTTAATGTGCCAGTCGTGTGGATAGACCACCATTCCCCTGTGGAAATAAAGGGAGCAAAATACTTCAACCCGAGGATAAGGGACCCGAAAGATGACAGGCCGACTTCCTACTGGTGCTACAAGGTCACTGGAAATGACCTCTGGCTGGCAATGTGCGGGATAATTGGAGACTGGTACCTGCCTGAGTTCACAGGCGAGTTTGCCAAGAAATACCCCGGGCTTTTGGGGGATGTCAAGGACCCAGGGGATGCGCTGTATAACACCGAGTTAGGCAAGCTGATAAGGATACTATCCTTTATACTCAAGGGCAAGACATCTTATGTTACGAAGTGCATAAGGGTTCTGGAGAAGATAGAGAGCCCCTATGAGATTCTCAACCAGGAAACTCCGAAGGGAAAGTTCATCTACAAGTATTATTCCAAGGTGGCCAAGAACTATGAGTCGCTGCTCCAAGACGCCATAAAAAAAGTAGGGAAGAAAAAGGTAGCGCTTTTCATCTATCCATCCACCAAGATGAGCTTTACTGGCGACCTTGCAAACGAGATGCTTCACCGCTTCAGCGAGAGGCTCGTGATAATGGGCAGGGAGAAAGAAGACAAAGTAATAATGAGCATAAGGAGCAAGAAGATCAGAATACCAGCCCTCCTGAAAAAGGCGCTTGAAGGGCTTGATGGCTATGGCGGGGGCCATGAGTATGCCTGCGGCTGCAGTGTTGCGAGTAAAGACTTTGACGAGTTCATTTCCAGAATAAAGGCTGCTGTTAAGAAACAGTGATATTTCTAGCAGCATGGGTTGATTCGCAATGCTCCCATGTAAGGCTTTGATACCTTCATGCAATTCAGGCTTCCAATAATAATCTTTATATAGCAATATCCCCACTTCTACTGCATGAGGCTTGTGCCAATTTCCATAATTTTGCTCCTAGTGCTCTTGCTGCCAGTATCTGCCATTGACAGCGAAAAGCTTGAGATGCCTTACAACTATGAGGCACTTGAAATAGGGCTGAACATTTCATCCGGGCTGCTTGCAAAGAGGCAGGGCTCAGACACAAGGCTGTCCTCCTTACAGGCAAACCTTACGTTCGTGCCATTGGATACCACAAGCCAGATAATTCTTGGCCTTGAAACAATCTCCAGCCCGGAAAGTTCAATTAGTGCCTCCGACAGCAGCATAGTGTTCAAATGGGACAATTCCCGTGAAGACTATTTCAGCTACGCTGTCCAGGCAAGGGTAAAGTCCCATAACCGACTTATGAAAATATCAAAGAAGCACCCTTTCCCTCTAAAGCCTGGCCTCCAGACACTTGGCACTGATTACAGACCCTACACTGCTGCTACGGATTTCATAGACATTAACGATGATATCAGGAAAACGGCATCAGGCATCATTGAAGGGGAGACAGACTATTACAGGGCAGTGTTCAAGCTTGCGGACTGGGTATACACGAACATCAACTACACCATTGGCTCTGACACCGAAGGCGCAGTCCAGAAGTCAAGCTGGGTACTAGAGAACAAAATCGGGATGTGCGACGAGAAGAGCAACCTCTTCATATCCCTTGCAAGAACGGTAGGCATCCCTGCCCGCTTCATAGGAGGGGTGGCGTATTCAAACATCAAAAGCAGTATGGGGGAGCACGGCTGGGCAGAGGTATATTTCCCAGGGGAAGGCTGGGTGCCTGTAGACCCCACCTTTGGCCAGATAGGATGGGTTGACCCAACGCACATAAAGATGAAGGAGAGCATGGACTCAGGGGAGCCTTCTGTAAACTATGCCTGGAAGTCCATAGGCGTAAACTTCAAGATGAACCCGCTGAAGGTTGAGGCTGAGCCGAAGTCCTTTTCAGGCAATGCCGAACCATTGTCCCGCATGGAGATAGAGCCGTTGAGGGATAATGTAGCTCCAGGAAGCTACATGCCTGTCCAGCTCAAGATCGAGAACCCCAATGACTTTTACCTTCCGCTTACTGTCACAATAAAAAAGGCGCCAGGCCTCACAGGAAGCAATACGAGAGTGGTGGTGCTGCAGCCGCTTGAAACCAAGTACCTCTTCTGGACGCTTAAGATTCCAGATGATGCCAAGGAATATGTCCTTTACACCAGTTACATTGAGGCAGAAGACCAGTACGGCTCTAATGCGCAGAGCAACATAAGGTATGCAATTGGCAATGAGCTCTATTCAAAAGAGTGGGCACTTGAGCAGGTGCAGAGGCTGCAGCCGAGGGATGAGAAAAGCTTCCTCAATAATGTTATGCTCTCTTGCGCCCTAGACCACGAGCGCTATTATCCCACGGATACAGCAACAATAGGCTGCGGCGTGTCAAATACTGGAAACACGCGGCTTTCCTCTCTAAGGGTATGCTATAATGCAGACTGCAGAGTCATTGACCTAGAAGTGGGGGAGACTAAGCAGGTTTCAATCTCCTTCCAGGCTGAAGGCGTGAAGCCAGGAAAGATAAAGCTGAGCGCTGAGACAAAGCACCTGATAAGGGAAAGCTACATTGACTTTGAGCTCATAAGCCTGCCCCGTCTGGCAATAGAGAGCTTCGGGCCTGCTGAAACGGGCTACGGGGATGATGCCAGGTTCTCATTGCTGCTTAACATGAGCTCAGCTGCTTATGACGTTGAGATTAACATAAATGATTACTGGAAGGCTTCTCTGGGCAATATTTCAGCACCAAGGGAAATCCTTATCCCATTTGACCCTAAAAAGGTCATAAGGAAGAATGCAGATGTTGTTGTCTCCTATAAGGACAGTGCAGGAAAGCCATATGAGATAAAAAAGGAATACCAGATAACCGTGAATGACATCCCGCTTTTCTTCCGCTTTTTACTATGGATAGAGTCGCTCTTCTAAGGCATGAAATCGCAATTAACCAAAAAAAGGCTAATTGGTTTCCAGATGCAAAAAACTTTCAAAGCAAAATCTTCCCATAACCACAAAAGAAGCAGAACGTGCTGCTTACTTCAAGACACCTTTTATCGCAGAAGGCTTCCAGCCGTGCTCCTTGAGCTTCTCTGCTATTGCATCATTGTTGTAGCCTAAGCTTCTCATCTTCTGGACATAGCTTGAAAGCGCGGCAGTTGTCTTGCTCTGATTGGAGCTTGCCTGCATTATCTCATTTGCCGCCGCAAACTGCGTAGGAGGAGGAGACTTTGACCCCTTAACAGCTGGCTTGGGCTGAACAGCAGGCTTAGGCTGTGCAGAAGGCTTGGCAGCTGAAGAGACCGGCTTGAAAACAATGTCATCCGGGCTTATTTCAGCCTTTTGCGGCTCTTTCTTGCCCTTCTTTTTAGAATAATGGTTAACAAGGACAAAGACAAGCACTGAAAAGCATATTATTGCAAATGCCAAGGCAATGAAGAGCAGGATGTTGCTCTTTTCAGGGATGCACATTGCCTGGTCGCACACTTCCCCATCGCTGCAGCCGCAGTCAGCCTCGCAAGAAGAGCAGTCTTCACCAGAATCGCAGCTGCCGTCACCGCATTTCTTGGCAGGAGGGGCAGTGGCAGGCGTGCTGCTGCGGACAACATTCAGCGTCCAGGAATAGCTTATCTCATCCTCACCATCATTTATCACTGCCATAAGCGAATGCGTCCCTGCAACCGGATTAGAGTAAACAAAGGTTTCAGAATCTTCTCCGGAGATAGCGCTGCCGTCCAAAATCCAGCTAAAGTCCAATGTATCGCCATCCGGGTCAAGGACCGTTATGAAAAAAGTGTCCCCTGCCGTAGTCATCCTATAAGGGCTTTCAGAAGGGTTGACGTCTACTATTACAGGCGGCCTGTTCTCCTGCATTGGGGGAGCTTCAGGCTCAGGCTCTGCCTCAGGATTTCCAACTGTGACACTAACCTCATTGCTTTCCACCCTGAATTCAGAGTCATTGGCAAAGAATTTTATCACCACAATGCCTTCCCATCCTGCATGGGGCGTAATCGTGAACATTGAGCCGTAGACAGACAGGTTAAGGTTGTTGGGGGTTGTGGACCTGAAGATGAGCGTGTCATCATCCGGGTCAGTAAAATACAGGGAAAGGTCGAAGCTGTAAACCTCATCTTTTTCAATCGCAATGTCCGGGATTGGCGTTGAAAGGGCAGGAGCCTCATTAGCATGGCACAGCGGAATAAGCATCAGGAAGAATGCTATGATTATTGCGTGTCTCATATGTATAATAGCTGGGCAACAGAGCTTAAAAAGATTTTGCTTGCAAGTTTCGTCTTGGCACTCAAATGGGGAAGCTTTTCTTCATCCTATTGGCATATGCCAGATTAAAAAACTTCCACGCCAACAAATCCAAAAGCGCAAGCTGCTTGCTTTTATGCTTTATCAAGACCAGAGTTTACAGTCACGCTTGCTATTAGTACGCATGACTTTGAATTTTTCTTATTTGGCAGCCTGCCTTGCTCCTCTTATCTGTAAAGAAAGCTTAGCTGCCTAATATCAGAAAAAAAGGCGCTCACTTAAGTACATCGCCAATCTGCCCGCCTTTCCAGCCCTTGCTCTTGAGGTTCTCCTTTATCTCAGCATCAGAATGCCCCGCCTTCCTCATGTTTTCAACATACTGCCTTAAGGCTGAGCTTGGGTCAGGGGCATCATGGCCATCTTTCTGGACTTTGGGATTCTCGCCTTTCTTGTACTCGCCCTTCAGCTGCTGCTCTTTCTTGTGGAGGAAGTCGCTGAAGTCAGATGCCGGGCTTATCTCCACACTGCTTCCAAGCTTCCTGGTTGGCCTATCAAAAGGATTGCCATGATGAATCTTCCTACTTAAGATAATGTAGTAGGCAAGATACCCTATGCTTCCGGCAACTCCAAGTATGAGCAGCACAAGCACTACAATCTTCCATGCAGTAGACTTGGTCTTGCATACGCCCTCATCGCAAATCTCTTCAAGTGCACAGGGAGCATCAGCCTCGCATGAAAGGCAGTCCTCACCCTCATCAACCTTCCCATCCCCGCAAACAGGCGGGCTAGAATATGTATTCACTGAAGACAAGTCCGTGCCTGAACCCTCTTCAGAAGAGGAGGATAGGCCAGACTCATCATCCTCAAGGATCTTTATAGTCCAGGTGTATGCTGTTGACAAGTCGCCATCTGAAACAGATACCTTAAGCTTGAAGGTTCCTGCCTTCTCAGCCTTAAACTTGTAGCTGTCAGAGGTTTCATCATCTATCTCATCACCTTCCAGCATCCATTTGACAGTAAGGGTACCATCTTCTGTATCTGATTTTGTTATCGAAAATGTTTTTTCGTCGCCTATCTCCATGCTAACTGAAGGGAGTATTGGCAAGTGGCTGCCTATTACAGGAGCAGTATTTGAGGAGGATTCCCCGCTTCCGACAGTGATGGTGATTGTATTGCTGTTCACAGAAGCTATGCCGTCGGTTGCAGAGAAGACAACTGTAGTGGAGCCTGACCAGTCTGTCTCAGGGATAAACGTGGCATCGTCCCCGGAAATGTTCACTGTGACATGGGACGGCGATGTGGAAACAGAATAGTTTAAATTAGAGCTGTCCTCGTCAGCAAAGTAATTCCCCAAGTCTATGACTTTGTTTGTGTTAAGCGAAAGGTTCTGTGACGGAATCTGTGCAGACAGGTAAGGGGCGTCATTTACTGCTGTTACATTGACTGTTACAGTGTTGCTTGTGTTTGACGCAACCCCATCAGATGCAGTAAAGGAAACTGTTGCTGTGCCTGACCAGTTGTTCTTGCCCTCTATGCTAACAACATTGCCGCTGCCTATTGTGACTATGAGATGCGTGCCTACAACTGAGCTGCCTGAATACGAGTAGGCTAATGTGTCCCCTACGTCAGGGTCAGAAAAGAAATTGTCCAGGTCAAACGCAGAGCTGTTTGACGTGTCTTCTGCTATAGTGACATTTGGCAAAGGCCCAGAGAATTGTGGAGGGGTGTTTGGAATTGGAGGGGCTGTTGAGGAGAATGCTTGCTCGCTTGAATTCGCGTTGGAGTTGTTTTGTAGATAGACCCTGCATTTCCAGGTGTGGCTGCCTGCAGGTATGCTCTTTGTTTCAAAAGTTAAGGAAACGCTTTTTCCAGGAGTAAATGTCGTGTTGGTCTTGTTGAGCGTGAAGCCTGAGCTGCCTGAAAGCTTGATAAGCAGTTCTGCCTTGTTTATCTGCTGGTCATCGAAAACTGTAGAGCCTGTGCAGAAGAATGTCTTGTTGTTGTAGTCCCCTGTGGTGGTGACTGCGGTTGAAGTTATTTCTCCATCAGCATAGGCTACTCCTGCCAATAGCAAAATAAAAAATAGTATCAAAAACCCCCTTTTCATGTTATTTATTAAGTAGGGTTTATTTTTTAAATCTTTCTGAAGGGTGAAATAGGTGTAAGAAGCCAGATTCTGTGGGGATTGTTGGAGAGGGTTGGATTATAGGGTGAGGCAACGCGCCTGTCAAGCCCCATCTTGACAAAGTCAGAGCCTTAATCCAGCCGGGCGCACGGGCTTTCACCCAAGGCAGCTGGAACAGATTTCCAGATAGAAGCAAAAGGCCATATCAAAACCCCAAAAAACTTCCACGCTAATCCAAAATAGCAAGCTGCTGGGTTTCAGGCTTTAAAGAGCAAAGCGCAACAAAAGGTTTATAAAGGTGCTGGATTTCCCACATATAAAATGATAGTTCCAGTAAGATGCATGAGCTGCGGAAAGCCTATAGGGCATCTGTGGGAGCAGTTCAAGGAAAAGGTCGAGAAGGGCGAGAGCCCGAAGAAAGCCATGGACGAATTGGGGCTTGAAAGATACTGCTGCAGGGCACAGTTCATGGGGCATGTAGACCTCATAGATGAGATTGCGCAGTTCAAGAAGAACTGATATTTTTGCGCAATCTATTTAAATCTCTTTTTTATTCTTTCTTTTTATGGCGAATTATTTCCGATACATGCTTGGCATTGTGAAGTATGCCTTTGGCAGCAAGAAAGGGGTAAAGTCTCCGGAAGAGATAAGGCTTATAGAAAATACCCAAAGGGCCACTGAAAAGGCAATGCATAATGTTGTAAGCATTTTAAGGGATTCTACAATAGGGAAAGATGGCCTCATTTACCTGCAAGACAAAGTGCTGACATCTGAATATGTCAAGGCAGAGATCCACAAAGAGCTAAACTTGAATTATGCTGTCTCAGTGTATGAGCCGATTGTGTCATGCGGGGAGGAAACAACCACTGTCCATTATGAAGGCTCTGGGCCTTTGAGAGCTAATGAAACCATCGTGGTTGATATCTTTCCTAAGAGCAGGGGGTACTTTGCGGACATGTCCAGGACATTTGTGAAAGGCAAGGCTTCTGAAGAAGCTTTTGAGCTATACGATAGCGTTTATGAGATGAAAGAAAGGGCTATTGAACTTATAAGGCCTGGGATGAATTTTAAGGACCTTACTGAAATGTGCAGGGAATGGTTCGCCAAGGAAGGGTTCAAGACAGGCAAAGAGGGGTTCACACACAGCCTAGGGCATGGCGTCGGAAGGGAGATACATGAGGCCCCCATGAGGAAAGATAAGATCCTTGAGAATTCTGTGATTGCAATTGAACCCGGCCTGTACTACAAAGGGGTTGGAGGGGTAAGGCTGGAGGACATAGTTGTTGTCGGGAAGGACGGATGCAGGAATCTTACTGAATTCCCTGATGTGTTTGAACTGTAACAGGTTCTTTTAACAGCAATAAAAGATTTAAATCCGGCTGCTATCTTATTCTTCTATGAGGGACGAGGAATGGCTTCAAAATAGGATGGAACAGATTTGGCAGCTGCTTTTCCCTGATGTTGACAGGCTGAACAATGTTGTCATAAGGTTCAAGGGGAAGTGGAAGAACAAGTTTGGCCACATAAAGAAGATTAAGGGGAGCAGTGAGATAGCCATAAATTCACTCTTTAAGGACGAGGTTATTCCGGAGTATATTATTGATTTGACAATAGCGCATGAGTTAGTGCATTACTGGCATGGGTTTAATTCCCCGCATGAGAAGAAGTACAGGCACCCGCATGCCGGGGGCATTGTCACAAGGGAACTTAAAAAAAGGGGGTTTGGCCACCTGATGAGGCTGGAGCGGGATTTTGTCAGGAGGCAGTGGAGGCCTGTTTATTCCTTGCTGAAAGGGGAAAGGCTTAAGAATCCAGTATAAGTTAGATGGAAAGGATGAAGCTTATAGCATTTGACTTGGAGGGGACATTAGCAGATATAAGGGCTTATTCTGGGGGCAAGCATGAGTCACCAAGCATCTGGCCGATAATTGCTGATGAGATTAAGGCTACTGAAGAAGAGAATAGGGTTAACAAGATGTGGAAGGAGGGGAAGTTTGAGACTTACATTGATTATATGGAAGCTACGATTGTTGTTCATAAGGACTATGGATTAACAGAAGAGATTTTTAAAGGCATTATTGACAAGATACCCTGGATAAATGGGATTGAAGAAACATTTGATGAACTAAGAAGAAGTGACTATAAGATAATGATTGTGAGCGGAGGCTTCAGGAACCATGCAGAAAGAATCCCTTCAAAGCCGGACTATATTTTTGCTGGATGTGATTATATTTTTAAGGAGGGAAAGCTAGACTCTTGGGAGCTGATAGAAAGCGACTGGCAAGGCAAGATTGAGTGCATGGATAGGATTATTGGAAAGTTAAGCATAATCAGAGAAGACTGCTGTTTTGTTGGAGACGGGAAGAATGATGTTAAGATTGCGCAATACTGCGGAAACTCTATAGCAATTAATGCTTGTGAAGAATTAAAAAAAGCTGCAAAGTATTCTATTGACACAAAAGACTTAAGAGACATACTTGGATTTATAGAATAGCTACTTCTTACAAGGCATCCGCCAGAACTTCTTGCACTCCAGGCAATAATAGATTAACTTGCCTTCCCTTGTCCTGACCCTCAGGTTCTTTCCAGGAATAAAATAGCAGCCGCAATGCTTGCAGAACTTCCTCTTGAGGCGGGATGGGCTCAGCTTGATTCTTCTTTGATTTTTAAGATCTCCTTCTTCAAATCCGGCAAATCCCCCCTTACTATCTCCCAAATGACATCCAGGTCAACCCGGAAATAAGCGTGAGTGACCTCTCTCCGGAGTAAAACTCGCGGAGCCTCGGTTAAGAGGAAGTTATGCGCTCACCCGCTTTTGAGCGGGATCATCCACATGTAAGGGCGCAGTCATCTTAATGGCCTGTTGATTCAGGCCGCACCCGCCTATTGCAGAGCGTTGCGGCGCAATAGGCTTAATGCCGAGATTAACGCAGGCGTTAAAGTCAGCATTGTAAGTTTTAAAACAGTCGTTGCAGTGAAACAAGCTGAACTGGCTCTTGTAGGGGCGGTCAGTGTTAAGGCTGCCGCAATTGCTGCACCTCTTTGAGGTCATGCGCTCGTTAACTTCCTGAGCATGAACCCCGAAAGCCTCGCAAGCATGCTGGATATAAGTTATATGCTTCCTATAGCTCCAGCTGCCAAGCCTGGCCCTGTGCTTTTTGTTGCCATTGCCTTTGAAGTGCCTGTACTTTATGTGCTTAGGGTAGCCAATCAGAACCTTGCACCCGGCACAGCATTCTGCAAACAGCTTGGAGCTTTTGCGCATGCCGTCCTCGACAAAATTACGCCTGTAAGCCCTAAGCTTTTTCAAGAGCTTCCAGTTCATGGACTGCTGCAGCCCCTTTATCCTTATATCCATAACATTCAGCTTTGCACGTTTCTTATTGTCATTGAACACCTTAAAGCTGTTCTTGACCAAGGTCCCTTCGCAATCGAACAACACGGTTGACAAACTGCGAAGTATTCCTAGGTCAACAGTCCTAAGGTATTGAGCATCAGTATCTGGAACAGTATATTCACAGGTAAAATAGGCATAATATT
>JBDRFS010000042.1:0-25767 GCA_043818535.1 Candidatus Woesearchaeota archaeon | reverse complement strand
GAACAGTTAACTTTTTATACTATTAGCCATGCTTAAATCCTAAGAAGAGATAAAGGAAATGCAGGCGGGAAATAGAAGGTGTAAAGGAAATGAGAATATTGATGTTTGGTTGGGAGTTCCCACCGTATTACAGCGGTGGCTTGGGAACAGCTTGTTACGGTATGACTAAAGGGCTTAGCAAGTTCGGCGTAGAAGTAACTTTCGTAATCCCAAAGTTCCTTGGAGAATTGAAGGCAAAATACGTCAAGCTAGTTAGTTCAATACCTATAAAGAACATAAGGCTCATAGGCGTCAATTCTACGATAATGCCTTATGTGTCATCAGCAGGCTATTCTTCTGAGGTCTCGTACCGCTATGGAAAGGTGCTGGGCGGCAAGATGGCGGAGGTGTACGGGAGGGACCTATTCAATGATGTCCAAATCTACTCAAAAAACGCAAGGCTCATAGCTGCTGCAGAAGAGTTTGACATAATCCACTGCCATGACTGGCTCACGTTCCAGGCAGGCATAGAGGCAAAAGCTGTCTCCGGGAAGAAGCTCATCGTGCAGGTGCATGCAACAGAATTTGACAGGACAGCCAACCACCCAAACCAGTACATTTATGACATTGAAAAGGCAGGCATGAACGCTGCTGATAAGGTAATAGCAGTAAGCCATTACACAAAGAACATTATAGTTGAGAAGTATGGCATAGACCCGGAAAAGATTTCTGTAGTGCACAATGCAGTTGAAGCAGAGGAGCACCCGCAGAATTTCATAATAGAGAAGAAAGACAAAGTTGTGCTTTTCCTCGGGAGGATCACAATCCAGAAGGGTCCGGAATACTTCATCTACGCAGCAAAGAGGATACTTGAGAAGATGCCGGACGTGAAATTCATAATGGCCGGCTCAGGCGACATGCTTCCGAGAATGATTGAGCTTGCGGCAGAGCTGGGCATAAGCGACAAGGTCTTTTTCACTGGCGCTGTGCGAGGGCCTGAAGTTGACAAGCTCTACAGGATGGCGGACGTCTTTGTTATGCCCTCTGTCTCAGAGCCTTTCGGCATTACGCCATTGGAGTCCATGATCAGGGACACACCTGTAGTGATATCAAAGCAGTCAGGGGTTTCTGAATAATAAAGCACGCGCTGAAGGCTGATTTCTGGGATGTAAATGAGCTGGCAAACAAAGTTCTCGGAGTGCTCAAGTATGAGGTCCTTAGGTCCACGCTCAAGGAGCATGGCAGGATTGAGATAAAAAGCATAACCTGGGACAATGTGGCAAAGAGGCTTCTGGAAGTTTACAAGAGAACCTGATCACCACGAGAGCACTTCTGGCTGGACTGATTTTCTGAGAAGAATAGCATAAAGGATTTCATCCTAGCAAATCATATTCTGGCAAAAGCCATGCAAGGACTTCCACGCCAGCAAATCCAAAAGCGCAGGCTGCCTATGCTTTATCAAGACCAAAACCTGCACACGCACAATCGAAAGTTATTAAAACTCTTCCTGCATCTTTACTCATATGGAATATGACCTTATAGAGCCAGGCCTGCTGGAAGAGGTTCCATGGGAAAAGCAGTTCTGGACGCATGACGGCCGCGTGATAAGGGCCATAGAGGACATGGAAGAGATATTTAAGACCATGGATGACAATGTCTTTGCCCAGCACGTAAACGACTGGAAAAACGACTTTGCAAAGTGGGTAAGGGAAGTTGTGGGGGATGAAGTGCTTGCCGACGAGCTGATAAAGACAAAGGACAGGAAGTCCTCAATAAGCATAGTAAAAAAGAGGGTGAGGAAGATAAAGAGGGAAATGAGGATAAAGAGCGAAGGATGGTGGAAAACATTCCTGGGAGACACAATAGACTTCCTAGGCACATTGCACCCTGCCACGCTGTTCCATCCAACAGCGTTCAAGAAGGGCTTTGTTTTCGGCCTTGTATTAGGCCTGATTATTGGCGGGGCTGTATGGCTTGCCCAGTATTCTTTTTAAGTCAGCAGCCGCATTTTTGCATAGATTGCCGTCTTTGGATGATGGACAGTCTTTGGCAGCAGAAGAGGTTTGGGCAACCAGTACTAATATATAATAGCTACCAAAACGCCTTTTATGTTCTCGAATCTTGTCCTGAAAGGGTCCTCAAGAGGGTTGTTGTCCCCTTTTGTCACTGCATACCACCCTTTTTCGTCCCTGCCCAGCTCAATCACCCTGTGGACAACTAATGTATCAGACTCTTCTGCAGAAAAAGATATTATGTCCCCAACCTGTATATCCGCTATGCTTTCCGGGATGAATTCTATCCCGTTGACATTTTCATCAAGGACAGGAACCATGGACTTTGTTGCAGCATACTTTGACCAGCTAAGCTTCCTGTGCGGCACTACTGTGAACCTATTGGTGTAGACATGTATGTCTTCCTCGCCTACATGGTCCCCCGGAACAATTGCCGGCTCATATGTGGCCATGCCTGTTATTAGGGGAGCTCCTGCTTTCAATGGCTCCCCATACAGGCTGTCAAGCACTTTTGCGTCTATGTATTGCTCATCTTTTTCCACGTAACCAGCTTCTTGTCCCAGAGATGCCGGACCTTCCTTTACTGGCAGCCAGATCTCAGCTCCGGGATAGTAATTATACTCAAAATAGGCCTTATGCCCAAACCAGCCAAGGCATAATGCCATGGCTAAAACTAATAAAATGTACCACCTCATCAAGCCTTAAACAATTTTAGATATTTTTAATGTTATCGGTATAGTTTAGAAACTAATAAATTAAAGAAAAACCTAGTCCTCTTCTTCCTCATCCTCTTTCCTTCTCCTGAAAAGAAGGAAGAGCAGCACTATTATTAAAAGGATTACTCCAACCCATACAGAATAGTACACTATGTCAACGCTTTTAATTTCAAGCTGGAGCTTTGCTTTGAGAACCTTTATCAGGCTTGATTCCCTCTGGCCATAATATGCAATAAGGTTAATGTAATTGTTCTTTTCCAAGTCAGAATCAGTAAGCATTGCGTCAATTGCTATGTCGGACTTCTTCCCTATTTCAATCTTCACAGGGTCCACTGTCCCAAGAGTTACCCTCTCGTCAGCAATGACAACATCTGTCAGCTCAAGCTGCACATAGCAGGCCTCAGGCCCTATGTTTGCCACTGTGATCAAAAACTGCTGTTTCCTCTTGTGGAAGAGGGCCTTTTCAAGCTCAATCTCGCAGTTGTCATATATGTTCACGACATCAACATCCAGCTCGGCCTGCAGGACAAATTCCAGGGAATTCCTTGATTCGCCGTAGATTGTAAAAACCCTGGCAAGGAATGACTCGCCAGTAAGGTTAATCCCTGAGTAAGCTATTGTCTTCAGGCTTCCTCCCTCTATGAACACAGAATCAATATCGCCTACTCTCTGCTCCTCCCCTGAATCCTTGTCCTCAAGAGTTATTGTGCCCTTCAGGTAAGAAGCGACATCAGCATTGTTCCTGTAAGTGACTTCAAGCGTGTTCATTGCCTTGTTGTACTTCACCGACTCAATAGCCACATTGAGGGTGTATGTCGGTAGGTAAAACATGTCCAGTGCTTCAACCTGGGAGATTGATCCTCCCCCGCCCCTGGATCCTTGTGCAAACTTGACGAAAGTGCTTATCCCTACTGTTCTCCTTATGTTTGTTGCTGTGTTTATCAGCTCATTACCCACAAGCACGGCAACCTCGATATCAGTTGACTGTATGTAGTTCTTTATCTGGTCAGGGACGTTTTCCCTGCCTATAAATAGTACAGGCTCTGCCCCCATCATGATTTCCTTCTCTATGAACTCGCCGTTTGTTATCACAATTTGCTTTGCCGGCCTTATCTCCCTGTACCTCTTCACAATTTCCACATTATTGTCAAACCTGTCTTCCTTGTTGATTATCTCAGGATTGAACCTTGACAGCTGCTCCTTCACTTCCCTGTCCACATGCCCGAAGATAAGGAGCTCACCTATTGCGGGCTTAGAGTCCAGAAAGTCCTCAACAGCGCCTATATTCTCCCTGTTGGCAAATATAACATAGGACTTTTTGGTAGCTGCATATGGCGCTGCTGCAATGGCATTATAGCCATAAGAATCGTCCATTATTATGAAATTTGTTATGTCCGGAAGCCTTTCTGCAAGCTCAAGGTTTACATTCCTTAAGACATCTTCGCTTACTGTGGAGAAGCCTTTTGACTCCAGAAAGGACTTGTATCCCATGAAGAAAGGCGAGGTGTCAGAGCTTACCAGCCCTATATTGAGGTTTCTGCTTATGGTATTTACTACAGATAATGCATGCTTCTCGCTTACCAGGAAGCCGAAGTCCTTGCCTGAGAGCGTGGCATACTGCACAGAAGAGTACACATCCCTCCAGTCATCTGAGTTTGAGAGGACGTAATCTGAATCTTCAAGAGTGGCAACTGCAAAGGCTGCCATTATTATCATTATTGCTGGTAAGAGCAGTAGCTTTTTCAATATTATTCCCCCTTTCCTAGAGAAGTTAATTATTATGAGGATTATATACTTTTCGCTTTCTGGGAGGTGGGGAAATCTTTATTAATCTGAGAGGCATAAGTTTTATGTCTATGAAAAGAGTTGCCAAATACTGCCTTTGTGCGCTTCTGGTTGTTGCCTGTGAGAAGAAGGATGCCATGGAGGAAATTCCAGGTCCCTCAAGGGTTGTGCATATCACTGCTGGCTCTTTTGATGAGGAAGTGCTGGAGGCAGAGCTTCCAGTGATGGTGGACTTCTCTTCTGAAAACTGCCATTACTGCAGGGAGGTTGAGCCTGTTGTTGAGCATCTGTCAAAGGAGTATTATGGGAGGATGAAGGTTGTTGAGCTTAAGGTGACGCGTGATGACTATTGGCTGATGGAGCAGTACAAGTTTTATGGCGTTCCTGCTTTCAGGTTCTTTTATGAGGGTTTGGAGTATTCTAGCCACAGGATTTCTGGAGCGCGGGAATATCCTTTTTTTAAGGAAGAGATAGGGGATTTTCTTGAAGAAGCCAGTGATGTGGCTGGGGGGTTGGGGAGATCGTAAATTATGGGATAAAACTCCCTATGTGCCCAATTTTAGGCTAAAATTAAGGAAAAGTGTAAAAAAACTGTAAAAAACTTTAATTTTATAAAGGGCAAAGCATATCGCTGATTCCAGAGTCAGGGAAGTTCATGAGGGCTATCTTGAGCCTGAGGACTATGAAATCATCGTAGATACTGGGAAGCTGTCAATTGAAGAGTGCGTTGAACTTATTCTTGAGCATATCTCTTCTTAGGAAGAAAGAAAAAAGTTTAAGTGTGACCTTTTATGAACCCAAGCCCATTAATGCAAGATCAACATCATATTTATTTGCTGAGAGCTGTTCATGCAGCTTGATCGCTAATTTATATCCTATGACCTTCTCTTCCTTTAAGTCATCGTAGTCGTGCATAAAGGTTACCTCAAAACTAATGGGCAGTAAAAGGTACTGCGTTAACTCCTGCAAGTTTTCATCGTCTTTATTACTGTCTATGTAATTCTCTAGTTTTTCATAGGCCTTCTTCCCAATTTTTTTAGTGGTCTTTTCGTTTATATAATCACCTGACTTTGCCGTGTTTTTTATACACTAGGTTTTAGAATCTTTTTGTCTACAGCCTTCATGATTGTTTCTTGTTCCTTTGTTAATGTTACTGTTTTAGTAAATTCTTCTTTGAGCTTTTTGTTTTTAATGTGAACTTTGTATGCTGTGCTTAATTTGTCCAGTGCTTCAATGGCTGAAATATCTTTTGATTTTAGTTTATGCTCTAATAATGTGATTAACAAATATGATAAGTAGCAGATGAATATATGTGATTTTACTCGTTCTTCGAGCCAGTGTTTTATCGGTCTTAGTCCCAAAACACTTTTTAAGCTTCTGAATGCTTTTTCTACTTTATCCTTT
Organism: Candidatus Woesearchaeota archaeon; assembly: GCA_043818535.1. GTDB lineage: Archaea > Nanobdellota > Nanobdellia > SCGC-AAA011-G17 > GW2011-AR17 > JBDRFS01. The sequence continues at coordinate 19,871 of JBDRFS010000042.1, read as the reverse complement.
TCAAAGTAATGTTTCACAATCTTTTCAATCTCTAAATCTTTTGTTGAGAATAAACTTGAATATCCATCATATTTTTGAGCTTCAAGTAATACTTCTTCATTGATCTCATTTTCTTTGAAATATTTTTTTATGCCTTCTGATATTGGTTTATTTTTCTTTAGAAGTTCTTTTGCTTTGTAAATATTATCAATTCTTTTTTCTTTGTTTAGTCTTGCAGTTTCTTCATTGAAACAGACAATCATGTGTCCGTTAATATCACCATATTTGTATTTTTGTTTTAGACAATATAATACAGTCTTCTTTAATCTTACTCTATTTTTGAGTTTTAGAAAAGATTCGTTTTCCTTTATTTGATCAACCTGTTTTTTAACATTTTGTTTTATTGCTAAACCACAAATCACCTCAAATCCTACTTGTTTAGCGTCGGTAATATTCTCTTCTGAAGTTATGCCTCTATCCCACACAATAAAAACATCTTTGATGTTTAAATCATGAAACATGACCATCATGTCTTTTAGAATTCTTGAATCATGAATATTCCCTTCAAAAGTCTTATGAAATATGGGTATTCCTTCTTCTTCAGTTACTGCAAGACCAATTTGGACTTGCGGTTTATTTTTGCCTTCTTTGTTATGCCCTTTCTTGCTAATACAGCATTCGGTTCCATAAAAGTAAGCATTAGTAACATCAAAAAAATATCCTTTTGGTTTTAAGTTATGAACATATTTCACTGAATTGAAAATCTTTTTCTGGATTGTATCAGAATTTTTTTCAGTTATTGAATCCATAGCAAAATACAACTCCTTTTCAGACACTTCATTGATGTTCAACATGCTATGAAGATCTGTCCTACTAAACCAGTCTTCCATCTTATTGACACTTTTAGGATCCAGACAATGAGCATAAGCAAGACTCAGTAAATAATCACCATAATCGCCAAGAATCTCAGACAAATGAATCTGTTTAGCTAAAGTATTCAAAACAAGTAAGGGTGCCCAAGTAATTACTTTCGTAACTTCAATATTTCCTATTGAGCCAGATTTTATTATCTTTCCATTCAACTGCCTACCAACATAACGAATATGTTTTTGCACTACTCTTCCTTTGATCCATTTATTCTCAACTTCAGCTAAGTAAGTATATTTTCCCCTTTTGATTTTACGAATAAAAGCCATTCTAGTGTATAGATATACACTAATCATATATAAATCTTTCTAAAAAATTACTCAAAAAACAGAAAACTACGACGATAAACTGAATCTAAGAAATAAAATGAGTCATAGTGTACAAAAAATCAGGAAAACTCAGGTAATCAGAGATCTCAGTTACTTGGCTTGTTGTAAAGCGGGATAGATCGTCTTCTGCAATTTCATTAAGGGTTTTATATAAAGTCATTGTTTCACCTCTATTACTTCATTTTTTTCTATGTTTAAAAGAATATTGGTAATTAAAAAGATGTATTTTTAAGTCATAGGAACCTTTGTGTACACAAACTTTTTACTCTATGTCGCTCTTTTTCTTGTGGTATATCAGTATCTTATGATATATTCTTTTACCCTTGACTTTTGTAGCTGCTTCTTTGCCCCATATAGAAGTTATAACTTTTTTTGCTTCTTCTAATGATTCAAACTCAAAATAAGTGTTTAAACGTTTTGCAATCTTAAAACCTTGGGCTTCTACCCAACCATTATATGTTTTAGTTCTTGTTATATCAGGATATCTTCCCCTAATCATTTCAAATTCTCCACCTATGTCATTCTCTACTAAGTAAATATTTCCATTTGTTCTAAGAACTCTTTCTGCTTCTTTGAGAGCCTTTACTCTTCTTTTTTCATCTAGAATAGTACTTAACACCCAAGTAGAAATTATAGTATCAATGCTTTCATTAGGGAGATTAATTGATTCTGCAGATGAACATAAAAAATTTACATTACAAATATTATTAACTTTAGATTTTGCAATCCCCAATTGATCAGATGAAATATCCAACCCGCAATAACTTTTAGCTAATGGTGCTAAAGAAACCAAATACTTGCCAGTTCCACAACCAAGGTCTAAAACATCCTTACTTTTAACTAAGGGTTCCAAGAAACGTAGAATATTTCCAGGAATATCCTCTACTTGACTAAAGTGTTCATATATATAGGCTTCATCATGATAACTTTTTGAGCCTTCGGATAAGCTATATTGTTTCATGTTCTTGTCTCCGGGAAAATCATATCAACAAGATATTGTGCAACATTTCTAGGTTTGCCTTCTCCAGGCCTCATATGCATATGAATTCCAGGAATTGAGTTCACTTCTAGAACCCTATAGCTATTTTTATCCTGTTCAACAGATATATCTTTGCTAAGGAAATCCATTCCTGCATAAGGCAATCCATGGAAAACTTCTAATGCTTTTTTAGAAATTTCTATCACTGAAGGATGTACTTTATCTGTATAATCTTCACATGTCGCTCCTGCCGCCACATTAGAATTATGCCTGAGATAAATTTTTTCATCTTCTTTAGGGATAAAGTTTAAGTCTTTTCCACTTCTTGCCAAATATCCATTCACAACATCATCTAATCTGATTGGACAAAGACAAGTTGTCCTAGGGTTCATCCTTTTAAAAGATTCCTCTTTTGCTAGTTGTTCTATTGTTTTCTTGCCATCTCCTATAACATGAGCAGGGTCTCTATGAAGTACTGCATAATCTCCATTCTCAGTAATAAATACTCTATATTCCTTGCCTTCAAACTGTTCTTCTACAAGGAAAGCTCTTGAAGTTCCTATTAACTTTATAACCTTATCAAATGCTTCTTTTACTTGGCATAGATTCTCCAAATCCATATGAACACCATCTCCATGAGATCCAAAATTTGGTTTTACTACAATTGGAAAACCTATTTCTTGGGAATAAATAAGCGCATCGTCTAGTTGGTCAGAATAAAACTGTTCCCCCTTTACAACACTTATTCCAGCTTCTTTTAATAAATTTTTAGCAAGACACTTATTCCCACTAATAACTGAAGCAGGGTAAGGGTTTATAGAAGAATCCCTATCTAAAATAAATTCCTTATGCCTGTTATAAAATGCCTCAAGCAATTCTAATCCCCTATCAATCACTTTAACATTGATATCTCTACGTTGAAGTTCTAGAACCAACAATCTTTGATTGGTATGTAATCTTTGTAACTCTTGTTCATTCAACATCTTAATTTAATTCCTCATGCTAACGAGATTCTCCAGAAGAACCACTAGATTCTCCACTGGAAGATGGACGTCTGCTCTCTCCAGAAGAACTGCTAGATTCTCCACTGGAGCCTGATCCTCTGCTTTCTCCATTAATCCCGGCAGATTCACCAGAAGAACGACTTTCTCCAGACAAGCAGCTAGATATACTACTTACTAAAGAACTTACACTGGAAGTTTTCCTTCTTCCAACTTTTGTCCATTTATAAGGCTTAGTATGCAATAGTATTTTCTCTATTCCTTCAAAAGAAAGATTTATTTCTATTGCTTGAGGTGTTGTTTTTATTCCCTTTAAGGACATTCCCTCACTTAAATCCGCAATGTTATACTGGTTTATTCCAGAATCTTCTCCATATATGTGTATTACAGAGCCTACTTTCTCGAAACGGTACGTCTTGCTTTCCGGAAGTTCTATGGGTGCTCGTCTTGTAAAATCTACGAGATTGTTTATATCCTCACTTCCATATGTTGCTTTTAGTTTTTTCAATGGTTCCATTTTATTTTCCTCCTATTATTTTTGCAGTAATACAACTGCATCTTTTTCTTCAGGGATGACACTTTCGAATGTTATCTCATAATATTTCATCCCACTACCCTGAAAGACAAGCCTCCTTTTTTCAGGATCATCAATAGCACTTCTATACTTTGATAATGGATTATGTACTTCAGTTCTATATTTTGAATAGGGGTTATTATCATCAACATAAATATAAGCCGCACAGATAATCCCTTCTTCTGTCAAATGCATCTTTAACGGTTCTATAACAGAATCGCAAAAAGCTCCCAAGTATTCTTTAGATTCTGGAAACATAATTTTAGCATAATCGACTATGTTTGAGAGAAGTATAACATCAAACGACTGTTTTTTTCCAAGTAATTCTCCTAAATTCTGAACCTCACTTATTATCTGCCTATTATGATTCTTTCTGCTAAGTCTTTTTACCTCCTCAAAGTTATGCTTAGACTGTAAGTAAGGATTATTCTGGATCTTCTTCTGATTTAAATCATATTTGTTATTGAAAAGGTAAGATTCTCTTAAACGAGAACCATCAAAATCAAAGTATTCATAGGCTTTATCAAAGAATAAGGAGCAGAAATGAGATAGTCCTCCCTTTAACTGTTTATAGACCTCAAAATCTAGGGCATTAAGATTATATGTTGAACTGTTTGGGCTTTCTCTTAAAAAGAACCCTTTAAATTCTTTAAAAGATAATTCTTTTAGCGCCTGTAATTTTAGTTCGGAGATAAATGCTGACAAAATATTTACATCAAATGCATCAACTTCTGTTGCACCAAACATATAAGCATTTATAATATGATCACCAGAACCACTCACAGTTAAGATTTTCTTCCCTTGCATTGGCAATACAGGAAAGTAGCCTGATAAGTTCTCAGTAGCAAAAGAATACATTGGAGAAAATCTGCTAAATTTCCTATTAGGTTGTAAATTGTATTCTAAGTCTTTATCAAACAGCTTTTCAATGTCTTGAGTAATAGATTTATCACTAAGTGAATCTTCTATATCCCATTTCTGTTCTGTTAACATCTTCTTCTCACAGGACAACCTTTAATCTCTTCATTATTTAATCTTTCAATGTAAGATAAGTATGATCTAATCGGTTTTGAATTCATAACTTCATCAAAACTTGCCTCTTTCACAGTTAAATTAGATCTATATTTTGGATTTTGTTCTACTACCCAAGTACAAGGAGATACTGTTCCTAAATTATCAATATAAAGGAATTTCCTAACTGCTGGACAGGTACCTTGTTCATTATGTTTTGCATCTTCTGTGAAACTATGCTTAACTTGAATTTGTCCAACATATTGTTCAGCTAATTGTTCAATTTTACTTTTTACTTCAAGAATAGGCCTAGATGATATCATAGAATAATCATCCTTCATTCTTCCTACTGGTTCCATAAAAGAAAATATGATCTCATTTGCACCAAGAGCCGCTGCAGAGTCTACCATCTTACTTAAATAATCTTCATTTGCTTTGAAAATTACTGTACCAACTCTCACGTTCACATCATTATCGATTAGGTGTTGAAGACCTCTAATTGTCCTTTGATATGTGTTTTTTCCACGTGCTAATTCATGTAACTCTTGGTTATGACCATCAATGCTAACATGGACCATTTGTACACCTAAGTCTTTTATTGTCCTCGCTTTTTCAGCAGTTATTAAGGAAGCGTTAGTTGAAACATCCACAATAAATCCTAAGTTCGAAGATTGTTTTAATATGTCCATGAAATCTTTTCTAATAAACGGTTCTCCACCAGTTAATTTTAAGTGGCTAAATTCCCTTTCCTTTAATCCTTCTAGAACTTCAAATACTTCTTCATTTGTAAGTTCATCTGGAATTCTTCCCTTTTCTGCACTAAAGATACAATAACCACATGAGTAATTACAACTATTTGTGATTTCCCAAATTACTCTTCCACCTTCTTCAGGCAATCTAAATAAGCAAAAGGAATAATTCTCTAATTCTGGTTCAAAATCCTTTACAACTTTTTCTTTTTTCATTTTACACCTTGGATTATTTTTTCTAATAGAGCCCTGTATTGGCCTTTTGAAGGATTTTCAGTTGTATCAAAAACATAAAGCTTCCCCCCCCCAGTATCTTGTTGATATGCTCTAATTTTTTCTATTTTTTCACTGTTAGTTAATTGATTACTCCTTCTCTTTAATATTTGATTCAAGGGTAGATCGCCACCCATCAATCTAGCTATTTGTTTATCATAACTACATGTTGTGACTAAGACATCACCTTTTACCAAAGGAAGCAAACCATCTTCAACTAAAAGAGCCCATTCAACTAAAACCAAGCCTTTTTTATCTTGAGTTTCAATCTCAAGCTCTTGATCAATAGCAGGAGATATTAAATTTCTAAAATAATTCATTGCATCAGAATCATAAAAGATTATTTGACCTAGTTCTTTACCATCAATGGATCCATCTAACTTTGTTATTCTCTCTCCAAAATGATCTGATAATTGTAATCTTAGATGAGCATAACGTGATTCTGTACCCAAAATTTGTCTTCTAATAGTATCTAAGTTTACATAAGACAATGAAAGTCCTTGATTTGAGGCTATATCTATTAATGTATGACAAACATGTGTTTTTCCACACCCAATTGAGCCAGTTACTCCTAACAAAAAGCTATTGGTATTTTCTTCTTCCAGAATTTCTTTTGTTTTCCTCATTTTTGCTCCCAGTTTAAACCATATTTTGAGGGACAAAAGGAAATAAACCTCAACTGAGGATCTTGGTCCCTCAATTTATCTATATCTCTCCACGCTGTTACATCATCTATAACCAAATAACCTTTGTTTTGCAATTCTTCTTTTAGTTCTCTTACTTTCTCTGTTATTTTATGTTGATTATATCCAGATAAGCTCAGCATTGGTTCTTTAGTGTGAATATATTGTGAAGGTAATACTTGTCCCTCTGCTGCTTGTTTATACATATCTGTTCCAGCACGTAAAGCAAGATAATGGGCCCGAATTTCATGAGGTTCCGTCTCAAGAATTAAATCTATTGTTTCCTGTAAAGTATCTTCGTTTGTGCCTGGCAGATCAAAAATCCAACTAGTCCTAACCCTAAGACCTGCATCTTTTGTTTCTTTAACTGCTTTTTTAATCTGTTCAGGAGTAATATTCTTTCCATTGGCTTTTAAGATTGCGGAATTTCCAGATTCTGCACCATAATGGATCCATCTAAATCCAGCAACCTGCATGAGTCCTATAGTTTCTCTATCATAAGCTGAAATTGTCCCTAAACAGCCTAAAGTAACATCAATTCCACGATCCATAATGCCTCTTGAAATCTGTTTCATCCTATCTTTATTTACAGTTGCATTATCATCTAAGAAAAGAATTTTTTTTGCACCAGATTTAGTAACTAACTCTTCAATCTCATCTACTACATTTCGAGGACTTCTAGCTCTCCAATTGCCCCAGTAATTAGGTGTAGGACAAAAACTACATCTCCCCATACAGCCTCTGCTGGTTAGTATGGTTCTTACATCAATATAATCAGACAAATCAACTAATTCCCTTTCAGGAATTGGGAGAGAATCAAGGTTTATTCTTGTTCTTCTTGGTTTAGTGGATATGGTCTCTCCATTATTTGCATATGTTATTCCTTGTATCTTCATTAGTTCAGAAGGGTTCCACAAACTTAAGTGGACTAAATCACTCAATGTAAGTTCAATTTCACCATTAATTACAACATCTGCACCTCCATTTAAGAATAAATCCGGGTAGTGCTTTGAAGTTTTTCCAGCAACTGCTACCTTTGATCCATACTCTTTGGCTAAGCTGCTAATTCTATTAATACCATCTACTGCCTTAGAAGTATGTAAGGGAATATGATAATCAAAAGGGATTACTGTGAGGAAAGGTCTAAAATCCTTTAAAGTCTCTTCAAGTGATTCTGGAGTTTGTTGTTTAACATCCATATCCACCAATTTTACATCGTTGCCTATAGATTTTGCATAAGTAGCAACCCCTAAGACATCAATAGGTTCTATGAGGAGACTTCTTTCGCTGAAAGGTTCATTTGGCGGATTTATCACTAGGAGTTTCATTTTTCATCTCCCTCTAGAAGTTTTCTTACTGCAAATTCAAACAAATGAGACTGGTTCCTAAAAGAACAATCTCTTAGTTTCTCTTTAACCTTTAACATTACTTCTTCATTTATGGTTATACTTGTTTGATGTTTCATATTGCATCCTGAGGGTTTACATCACCCCTATATAAGCCTTTTGTTTTGTTGTCTCTGCAAGTCTCGTCTTGATGCTCAACAGGTAAAGTGAGAGCTATGCTCTCCTAGTAAGAGCCAAAAAGAACTTCCACACCAACAAATCCAACAGCACAAACTGCCAAATTTTATGCTTTATCAAAATTGAAGGTGACATCCATCAAAAAACGAAAAGTATAGATGCTGGTAATATACTACTGAGGGTAATACTCTAGGAGGGAATAAAAATGGTAAAAATAATAGAAAATTTTGATTATTTCCAAGCTGTAGATGCTACAGTGCGAAGGTATATGAAAGCATTTGAGACAGAAATGCTTCCTGTTGCAGAGCAGGCATTGAAAGACGCAGGTTTTCCGCTGGGCAATTATCCTGTTGAAGGTTATTACCCTGAAACTAAAGAACTGACACAATATTTCCTGCATGTAAGGACATTACAGGATAAATATACAACAACAGTTACTGGCGCTATACAAAAGCTTCACGACATCTATACACATCCAGTATTTGGCCTAAAACAAGGGAAGCCTAATGCAATTAATCCGACTGATGTTTATTTTCCTGAAGAGGATCTGGTTACAATATCACCTGTTGTAGACCCGGTAACTGTCGCGAGTAAAAAAATTATGCCTAACTGGACAATAGACGGCATAATGGAAAATGTCGAGAAGGAAAACCTTGGGGAAGGCTTGGTTGGCTTTGCATATATGGTTGACGAGCTTGCAAAAGGTGAGAGGGCACATTTCAATCCGGTTGCAACTACCATGGCTTGCGAGACAACTGTTTTGTCAAGAATGAAAATGGTGGTAAGAGGCCTGCGGAAACGTCCGCAAGTTGACTGGAGAGTTACTCCTGAAGTTGAGGGAGCAGGCAAGGGAGTAATAGAATCCTATTCGGACTTAATGGGCAGGCATTCTTCATTATTGAGGGAAGTACCGCAAGTCACACCTGACAATATTTGTGGTTTATTGGATAACTTGCCAAGTGTTTTCAGGATAGTGAACCTTAACTCAAACCTTCTTCGGGATGATGGGCATTACCATTGGGCAATAGACTCTTCCGAAGAAGATGGTAAACAAAAAGGCTTGGTTGTAAAAGAGATTTGGTCTGACAAGGTAATAACAACTGAAGAATACCAGAAATCTAAGGGCATTGACCCTAAATTTTAATTTTTTTCTTTTTTAGCAGCCGCCTTGCCTTTTCCTATAGGGGTGGGAAGTCAATTGGTGAAACATCACTTAGATTGTTTCGAGCTATATAATAAAGAGTTTAGGTAAGCAATGTTTAAAAACCCACTTTTGATTTCCTTTAAAATGGAAATAATTAACCTTCAAGGCGATTACCACTCGCATACGTTTACGTTTTCGGATGGTGCAAACTCAATTGATGAACTTGTAGTTCAGGCTGGAAAAGTTGGCTTAACGGAACTTGCAATTACTGACCACTCCATATCCCATTTAGAATCAAAAAGAATCCCAAAGAAAACAAGCGGTTCAAATACCAAAAGATGGAAGAACATCCACAATGATGTTAAAGTTATCTTTGGGGTTGAAGCAGACCTCCTTGATGAAGATGGGGAAGTGGATTTTGAAGCTTATAGCAAAGGCAAAGATTTTATTATTTTATCAGCTCATAGGGGAGTTTATCAGGGCAACCCTGAAAAAATAACTGAGGCTTATTTGCGGGCTTTGGAAAAATACAATTCTAAGATTGACTGCTTAGGACATCTCTGTGCAAGCTCTTTTTCTGGACATTTAGATATAGGCCAAGTAATAGAAGCTGCCAATAGTTTTTCAATACCTCCAGAATTGAACTGTGCAAATCTTTTTTATGGAAAAACCGACCTTGAAAAATTACCTTTATTACTATCTGCTGCAGAAAGGATTTATGTAAACAGCGACTCCCATACGCTATATGATATTGGGCATCTAAGGAAAGAAGGATTCTCTTACTTGGAAAAGCAAGGCCTGATTTAACTCCTAAAATTTATTTCTTCTTAGAACGGATTATTCTTCTAACTTAGATGCGCCAGGTGCCAGTAAAGAAGATAAAGTCAGATATGCCTCTTCCATGAAAGTTTGGCAGTTACTTAGATCATGAGTTCGCTTCATCCTCTAGCAATGCATCAGCAGTCATCTTCCCAGCCGAAATCGCCGGTGGAACTCCTCCTGCCAGGATTGAAGAGCCCGTCAAATATAATCCTTTGATAGGGGTGCAGGCAGTAGGCCTATTTGGTATAAACTGCCCGGGTGTCTGTTCAAAGGCGTAAACTGCCCCCTCTGTCACATTGCAAAAGCGTTCGCAGGTTTTTGCCGTGTAAACATCTGTATAACGGACAGCATCGCTGAGCCCTGGAATTAACATATCTTCTGTTATCCTTATCATCTCTTGAGCATAGGCATCTTTTTTTGCCCTATAGGCCTTGATGTCTTCCTTGCGTAGCTTATCCCAATTCTCATATGGCAGGCTGTCCATAGCTAAGTCAACAATGTGGTACTTGGATAGGGGCTTCCCGTCCAAATCTCTAACAAGTTTCGCTTCTGGACGAAGCACTGTGGGCACCGCAACAGAAATGGCGTAATGTTCAGGGAAGTTTGTACCGTCTGCTACACTTAAGGCTTCCTTTGACGATATAAGGACATTTGTGGCACATGCCATCCTTTCTTCAATACCAAACAGGTCCTTCTCCACAATGGCATGGACACCCATTAATGAGCCAGACATCACCATCCCTTCAAGCATATTCACATACTTCTTAGGCAAATGGTCTCTCAGAGGAAGAAGCGCTCTCTTCGCATCACCTGCTACAATAACATAATCGGCTTCAAGTCTATATTCCTCCTTCTTGCCTCTCTGCACTACCTTTACTCCCTTCACTGCATTATTTTCTACATGTATATCTTTCACCTTAGAAAGCAGCCGCACATCCCCCCCATGCTTTTCTACTAATACCCTTGCAAGCTCATCGTGCATTACTTGAAACGAACTTTCGGCAGGAGCAAGCGGACCTCCGCTCTTCCAAAAAGAGAGAAGCAAGATTGACATAAGCAAGCCTGAAGCTTTCGATGGAGAAATGCCCACATAATTACGTAACATTGAAAGATGTGCCTTGATGTCCTCTCCCTTGAAGCAGTTATTAAGAATGTCCTGGTATGTATGGTTGCGAAGCTTTACGAACGTCGGCTTTGTCAACAAGTAAAGCGGTTTCTTGAAAAAGGGATGTCTTTTTATCCTAGGTTCAACAAACGTTTCAAGTTTCTTCTTCCAACCCGAACAGGAGTAATATTCTTCATGCATCCTATCAAGGATACCGAAGAATTTGTTGACTCCATCAGATTCTTCAGGGAATTGCTCTAGGAGGTAGTTCCTGTTATCCTCGAAATCATTGAATATCTCCGACTCTTCACCATCAGCCGTCCTCAATACTCCGAATCTAGGTGCAGGAACGAATGGCCCTATCCTATCCCATTCAACGCCCAGATCTTCATAGAGCTTGTACCATTTCTCACCTTCGAGAAAGCCCGAGACTACTTGCGTCAGCTCAAATGTTGCTGCTATCCTCTCTCCATTGTTTAGCCTCGGTTTTTTTTCCCAGGCCTGTGAAAGACCTCCAACTTTGTCGTGCTGCTCAAGTAGCGTAACATCTAAGCCGCTTATCGCCAGCCTGTTTGCACATACCAACCCACCAAGACCGGCTCCAATTACAATTGCCTTTTTCTTGCCCATTTTTTTTCCATAAGTATTATTCTCCATAGGAAATAACTATTACCTTATAAGCTTTAGGGTGAGAAACTGCAAATGTAGAGTCCAGATATTTTTTCCGCCTTTTATTCCTTGGTTCTCTTTGGAAGCCAGCATAAACTCGTATGTTACTTAAGATTGCCAAGCTTTCTTTAAAAACATCCCAAGCAGAACAGACTGCTAAAAAAGAATAAACTGCGCCGGGCGGGAATCGAACCCGCTTCTCGACCTTGGGAGGGTCGAATCCTACCGGTAGACTACCAGCGCTCCGCAGTTGTGAATGGCAGCATCATTTTTAAAACTTTCTCAAACCAACCCACCCCAACCATCAGAAGCAAAGCTGGCTTCTTATCCACAATATATATAAGCCTCAAAAGAGATACAAGAAATAAATGATAAAAACAGACTTCTTGGTGATAGGAAGCGGAATAGCAGGATTAAGAGCTGCATTAGAGCTAAGCAAGCATAAGGTAGCCTTAGTCACAAAAAAAAGACTCACAGACGCAAACACATATTACGCACAGGGAGGCATATCAGCAGTCCCAATAACAAACAAGCACCCGCTTGAAGGAGACTCTTTTGAATCACATATAGAGGACACTGAAAAGGCAGGAGCCGGAATCTGCAACAAAAAGGTTGTCGAATACTTTGCAAAAAACGCATTCAATGACGTAATCCTGCCATTAATCAAAGAAGGCGTAAAGTTCACAGAATCAAAGAAAGGCTACAAGTACAGCCTGCACCAGGAAGGCGGGCACTCTTCCCCAAGAATATTCCATGTCGCAGACTACACAGGAAAAGCGATAGAAGAAGCACTAGAAAAAAAAGCAAGAGAAAACAGCAACATAACCATATACGAAGACCATATGGCAATAGACCTCATAACAAAGAAAAAGCTAGGAATAAAAGGAGAGGGCCTTTGCCTGGGAGCATACGTTCTTGACGCAAAAGGCAATAAGGTAATAACGTTCTCTGCAAAAGCCACATTCCTGGCAACAGGGGGCGCAGGAAGGGTTTACCTCTACACAAGCAATCCTGACACAGCAACTGGAGACGGCATAGCTATGGCTAAAAGGCTAGGGTTAACAATAGAGAACATGGAGTTCATGCAGTTCCACCCAACATGCCTCTACAACCCTTCTCCAAAAAGCCCGGATGACAGGAGGTTCCTGATAACAGAAGCGCTCAGGGGGAAGAACATCGGAGGGATTTTAGTACTTAAAAGGGATTCAAAGGAAGACTTTGTAAAAGCCTTGGGCTATCATAAAGACGGCTCTGCATCAACAAGGGACATTGTCTCAAGGGCAATAGACATTGAGATGAAGAAAAGGGGATTAGACCATGTCTACCTCAATGTCACCCCGGAAGTTACAGGAAAAAGCGCCGAAGAATTAAAAGAAGGCTTTCCTGAAATCTGCCAGCATTGCCTTAGCCTGGGAATTGACATAACAAAAGAGCCTATTCCTGTGGTGCCGGCAGCGCATTACACCTGTGGCGGGGTAAAGGTAAATATTAACGGGGAAACCGAATTAAAAGGGCTTTACGCAATAGGGGAAGTGGCGTGCACTGGGCTGCATGGCGCAAACAGGCTCGCAAGCAACTCGCTGTCAGAAGCTGCACTCTTCGGAAAAGCAGCAGTGGCGCATGCGCTGAATAATTCCAACAGGGAAGCCATTGAGCTAAAAGAGTGGAACATTGGCAAGGCTGTTGAGAGCAGGGATGAGGTGCAGGTAGCGCAGAACTGGGATGAGGCAAGAAGGATGATGTGGAACCTTGTGGGCATAGCAAGGAACGAGGAAAGGCTGCTGATGGCGAAGAGGAGGATAAGGCTTATACAGGAAGAGATAAACAAGTACTACTGGCACTACATCGTGACCTTGAACCTTCTGGAGCTGAGGAACATTGCAGAAGTTGCCGGGATAATAATAGATTCTGCCTTAAAAAGAAAGGAGAGCATAGGCACTCATCTCAGGCTTGATTATCCTTAGAAAGGCTTATAAGCTTATTTTTTTGTAGAGTACTTATGAAAGAATCCCTCTTTAGAAGGATGGAAGAAAGGGGAATAAGCAAGAAGGTCGTTAAAGCAATTTCTCAAGTACAAAGGGATAAGTTTGTTCTCAAGGAATATATCAAAGATGCTTATGCAGACATTCCCTTGCCAATACACGCTCAGCAAACCATTTCACAGCCGTCTACAGTGGCAATAATGACAGAAGCATTAGAAGTAAAGGCAGGAGATAAGGTGTTGGAAGTAGGCTCTGGCTCAGGGTATCAAGCCGCAATACTTTCAAAGCTTATAGGGAGCAGGGGGAAGGTTTTCACAATAGAAATAATTGAAGAGCTTGCAAGGTTTGCGGAGAACAACATTTCAGCAGCCGGGATAAAGAATGTTGAAACTGTTCATGGTGATGGCTCATTAGGCTACAAGAAAGAAGCACCTTATGACAGGATAATAGTTACTGCTGCTTCCCCTTGCTTTCCAGAAGATCTGTTCAAGCAATTGAAGGAAAATGGCATAATGGTTGTCCCCTCAGGAGGCTTGTACACGCAGTCAATGTTAAAAGTTAAGAAGAAAAAAGGCAGAGCAATTACACAGGAGCTTGGCTGGTTCTGTTTTGTGCCGTTGAAAGGGAAGCACGGGCACAGGTAAGCCTAGTCAGAAGGCCCTTAGGCCAATCTCAACCAGCAATCCGCCGTTTGCAGGCATTTCTTCAGGCAGGCAGGCAAACAGCTTTGCCCCAAGCGTTATGGCGCTTGCTCCTTCCTTATAGATCCAGTAGGCAGAGAGGTCATAATCCGTCCTTTCCCATCCTTTGGAAGAGACCATGCCGCCGAGCCCAAAATCGTATCCAAGGCCCATGTTCTTTTTGAACACTACTTCCTCCCCGATACTCCCGTATATGGTTGCGGCAAAGCTGCTTAATTCCTCTTCTCTTATCAGTTCTCCCAGAATAAGGCTAGCGTTTACCATTACAGAGCGCTGGTAGTGGCCGGACTTTTTTGTATGCTCGCCAGCGCTAAACACAGGTCCTAAGCCCCAGAATATTTTTCTTGTGCCGGCCCTGTAGACATCAAGAGATGCCCCAATGCCCAAGGACACATTGCTCTGCTCGAAGAAGAACGGCCTTTCTACCCATGGGCCCTTTACCTCTTCATCTATGCGGAATTTCCTGCTGATGTCCTTGAGGTAGCTTAAGTTGAGCTTTTGGTGCATTCCGACTTTTCCTGCTTCAAACTGGTAATCAGCCATGAGTATGCTCTTCTCTGACAATAGGCTCTTGCCGAAGTCATACCTTATTCCAATATCCGCTGTACTCCCCACTTCAGGTAGTGAGCTTCCTATTCCAGGTAGTGAGCTTCCTATTCCATAATGTGTTTCCAATTTAAGGTCTAGGTCCTTGATGATTTCCTTTGCTTCTTGTGGCACTTCTTCCGGCTTTGCAGTTTTGGGGGCAGCTACAGTGCCCATAAGCGCAAGCCCAGCAATGCCTAAAATCTTAGTAAGTGTTTTCATTTGATAGCCTCCATAGCATTTTTTTAATGGTTAGAAGGAAGACCTATATATAGCTTTCTGATTTTTAAGATAGAAGCCAGCATTGCATCTTCTGTCACTTATGATCGCAAGGCTTTCTTTTGAAACAAAAGAAGCATCCCGGGCTGCTAACTTTTATGCTTTATCAAGACTGGAGTTTACAGTCCAAAGTTAAGGAAAGCTTTAAAACTGCATCTCAATTAGCATGCTCATGGCATATGATATAATATTCGTGCTCGGAGAAGTGTTCTTTGACCACCCCCTCTGCGGGGCAGCAATACTGAAGAGGCTGCTGGAAAAGCACGGCTACTCTGTTGGCATAATAGAGATGCCAAAGGAAGAGAAAGATGTGGAAAGGCTTGGAAGGCCCAGGCTCTTCTTCGGTGTCAGCAGCGGATGCATAGATTCAATGCTGCGCAACTACACCCCTATGAAGAGGAGACGCGAATCCGCAGGTGAAGTCCCTGACAGGGCGGTGATAGTATACAGCAACTGGATAAGGCATAAGTTCAGGGGCACGCCCATCGTGCTTGGCGGCACAGAGGCGAGCCTGAGGAGGCTTGTGCACTATGACTACTGGGAGAACAGGCTCAGGAGGCCAATCCTATTTGACTCAAGGGCTGACATACTTGCTTACGGCAATGCCGAGAAGCAGGTCATCGAGATTGCCTCAAGGATAAAGGCGGGAAAGCCGCTTGATGGGATTGGGGGCACCTGCATGATAAGCCAGGGCAATAATGGCTTCTCTGAACTCCCTTCCTACGAGGAGGTCCTGAACTCAAAAGAAAGGTTCTGCGACATGCAAAACATGCTAAGCAACAGCAAGTGCTTGGCACAGAAGATTGACAACCGCTATGTTGTGCAGCACCGCTATCCTGAATATTCCCAGAAAGACCTTGACGAGTACTATGGCCTGGGGTTCAGCAGGAAGGCCCCCACAAAAGAGCTGAGGGGATTTGAGTTCAGCGTAGTCACGCACAGGGGATGCATAGGCGAGTGCAGCTTCTGCTCACTGACGCTATTGCAGGGCAGGCGTATAATCTCAAGGTCAGAGGAATCTATTCTAAAAGAAATTGAAGGCATCACAAAGCTAAAGTATTTCAAGGGAAACATTGACGACATGGGCGGCCCGTCTGCAAACATGTACGGCATGGACTGCAGCAAGTGCAGGGAAGGCCACTGCATAGGGTGCAACAGGCTTGACCGAAGCAACCAAAAGCTCCTGCGCCTGCTCAGGAAGGCAAGGCGTATAAGCGGAGTGAAGAACGTCTACATAAGGAGCGGAATAAGGCACGACCTGGCATCAGAAGAGTACATCAGGGAAGTGGCCATGCATCATGTCTACAGCACGCTGAAGATTGCTCCGGAGCATGTGAGCAAGGGAGTGCTCCAGCTTATGAACAAGGACAGGGGCGACTTCAGGAAGTTTGTTGAGGCTTTTAAAAAGACGGGCACGCGCAAGAAGATATCCTTTTATTTCATGACAGCCCATCCGGGTTCAGGCATGAAGGAGGCGAAGGAGCTTGCATCTGCAATGAGCGGGCTGGAGGATTCAGAAAAGGTCCAAGTCTTCACCCCTACCCCCATGACCTTGTCCACGTGCATGTATTACACTGGGCTTGACCCTAGGACCAAGAAGCCTGTACATGTCCCCTACACATATTCTGAGAAGAAAGAGCAGAAGCGCATCCTCTTTCGCTGCAGGCCGGGGCGAGGCACTGCGAAAAGGCTAAATGCCTTCCACCCAAATTAACCCTTGAAGTGCAGGCTGCTTGTTATGCAGGAACTTAGCCTCCTGTGCCCTCATGGCCTTACCCAGTCCCATTAATGGAAGCCTGTGGTGCTTCTTTTGTCTGAGCAGAAAGCTATCTTAAGCGGCAGAAGGTGCATTGCAACTTGGAAGGATTTATGCCCCTTCCTAATACAAAAATGTATTATAATACGCTTTTTACTATAAGGTGTATAAATAAGCAAAATCGCCGAAAAACTCAATTTAAACCGGATATTAAGAATTAAGCCGCACAGGGTTTCTAGCTGAGCCTCGCCCTAAACTTCAATAATCTGTTAAGCCCTTGGGCTATCAAAACATTATGGATAGCACATTAATCCCTCTTGCCTGGACTTTTGCGTTTTTCCCGATGTGGCTCAGCCAACTCACAACTAAAAGGGCCAAAGTTTTTCTCTGCGAAAAGGTTAAATGCCTTCCACTCAAATTAACCCTTGATGTGCAGGCTGCTTGTTATGCAGGAACTTCCTATTCTCCCTTATGTGGAAGCTCTTCTCTGGGCCTGAGGCAAAGGCGCCGAATACTTTCCAGATGCTACATTTTTGGAGCATATGGGATAATAATGTTGCAGGAGTATATAGGGGTTTGTGTAACTTTTGCGTTTTTTACAAAAACGTGAGCATTCATAATCTCTTTCAGTTGGCTTATATTTTTACTCCGTTATCCACTGCCTTGGTTTTTGGCAGCCTGCATTTTTTTGGCTTGCTGCTGTGGAAGTCCTTTGTGCGGATGGCACCTCTGGCTTTAGCCTGTTTACGGATGGGCGTTTTGCAAAAAGCTTATTAATTTTGACAATTTGTAATATTCAAAAGGGCAGCAACCCCAAAAAAGCCAACTGGGCTTGAGCAGAAAATGCCTGCCATGATTAGGGGAATTACCATGCAAGGGATGGCAAAAGAATTGGGGATATCTCCGGATACTGTAAAAGAATACCTTGGCAGGTTGAAGGGGAAGGGGCTCCTGGCAAGGGCAGGAAGCATGGCTATTGGGAGATTTTAGGGTGAGGCTCAGCCAGAAACCCTGCGTGGCTTTAGTCCGCAGATTGAATGGCGGAGTGAGCCGAGCAAAGAACTGTTTTGTTTCTTCTTGGAAGAATGGCTCAGTACTCCGAAAGTTAGCCACTTGACATCTGTGCACGCAAAACTTATAAATGAATGGGATATTTTATATTTTATTGAGGGAAAAATCACGTGGTGGTACCATGTCTTTTCCTTCAGAGACTTGCAGCAATGAAGATGGGCACGAACAAAAGCTTCGTAACCTATCGGGTCGGCACAGAATTAACTGTGCATCAGGATGAACCGGCCCAGAGCGATGATTTCCTGCAAAGCAGGGATGAGGCTCAAAGCAAAGGGGCAGTCCGGGCGGGATTGACGCCACGGGCTTTAGCCCATATGTAGTTCACGCAATGGATGTACTGGACAAGATAAGGAAAATTGAAGCCTTAATTCAAAGGGCGGCAACAGAAGGCGAGAGGCAGTCCGCTATTCTAGCCAGGGAAAGGCTGGCGAGGATTAAGGAAGACGAGGAGATTGAATATAACATCAGCACGCAGGACATGTGGCACAAGAGGCTGTTTGTGGCAATCTGCCTTAAGCATAGCCTCAAGCCGTACAGGTATTTCCGGCAGAAGTACACAACGTCCATGGTTAGGGTGAGCAAGTCATTTCTGGATGGGGTGGTATGGCCGGAATATATGGAGTATTCAAAGATGCTTGAGGCGCTGGTTGATGATATAACTTCTGGGATTATCTCAAAAATCCACAATAATGGGGAAGAGGTTGTGGTGAGCGGGGAAATCGGGCTTGATGGGGGAATGCAAAATGATTGATGCAGCCAATTTTAATACCGTGCTGACAGAGTATGCCGTGCGCAAGTATAAGGGCAGGATAGCGGAATTCCATAAGGATTTCTATCCTGAATTCCCTTACAAGATTGAAGGGCTGGATGAGCAGGGCTACATCAGGAATTTCATGGACTAGCTCATTTTTGAAAAAAAGCTTCCTGAGACAGGCGTGACCATGCTTGAGGAGTACATAAGCGAGCATCCTGAGATGGAGGATGATACAAGGCAAAAGCTCAGGGATGCTGGAAGGTTCATAGTGTCTGAGTTTGTGGTAATTTCAAAAGATGCAGATTTTCTTATGGCCAAGGACAGGGAAAGCGGGAAACATTATAGGGTGATGCTGCTAAGTAAAATCCCTTCTATTGGGAGGAACACCCTGCTGACAGGAAGGATACACGCTTTTGGCGATGCTTACCTGTTTGCCGGGGCTTTTGGGATTCATAATTCTCCAATTATCCTGGATCCGGATGTAATGATGCATGCTTATGAGCAGGGCAGGATAAGGGAGATTGAGGGGATGCTGCTTTCTGAGAATTCAAGGCTTGCGGCCATACTGAACAAGTTCCCTTCGCAGTGGGTTGACGGCATCTGCGAAAACCTTTCCCTGGATGCGGGGGGCAGGAAGGGGATGAAGGCGAAGCTGATTGCGGAAAGGCTGAAGTCTGGGATGGGGGATGTGGTTTCTGGGCTGCCGGAAAGGTCGAGGGATGCGCTGAGGCTTGTTTTGGGGAAGGGGGGCTGTGTGAGGTATTCTGTGCTGAAGGGTTTTGATGATGGGGTTGGCTTATTTTGGAGGGGGCATCCGCCGTCTTCGGCAATAGGCGTGTTGAGGGCGCATGGGCTTCTTGTTGTGGGGAGGATGTTTCAGAATGGGAGGAGGTTCAGGGTGGCGCTTGTGCCCAAGGACATTCGTGGGGAGCTGCTTTCTTTGGGGCTTTAACTTATCCCTGTTTTGCCTTGTGG
>JBDRFS010000041.1:0-33793 GCA_043818535.1 Candidatus Woesearchaeota archaeon | reverse complement strand
CCAACCATACATTCCGAGTGATGATTCCAAAGCCAATTTATCGGAATTGAGGATGAGTTCAGGGACAAGTGATTAAACAAAAGCATAATGCCCCGTAGCTTGCTGCGATTGGGATTGTTTTTGTGTATCATAGTTTACTTTCAATACTTATTTGTACGTATAAATATATACTTATGTAACTGTTTTGTTTAGTGCTATTGCTACCATATCTTTATCTCTTCTTCCTGATTGTTTGGATGGATGAAGTAAATCTTGTTATTTTTGCCTTTAGGGACATTCTCTTTTAGCAGCTGGAGTGTTTGCTTGTTTGGGGTTTTGAAGGCTAAGTTTTCTCCCCAAGAACCGCAAGAGTGTCCAGCATCACCAACGATGTAAAATTCTTTAATGTTCATAGCTCCGTATCCGCACAAACTGCCCACATCTCCCATTATGCTAAACCTCTCAATATTGTGTGCACTATCTCCACACCAGCTCCCTGCATTGCCAGAGATATAAATTTCCCTTATGTTCTTCGCCCCACTACAGGACCATTCTCCAATATTCCCATCAATAATTATCTCAAGTGCTCTTTCTTCTTTCCCAATAAGCTTGAATCCTATACCCTCAATCCTTCTAGAAATTGCTTGGGTATTGAATGTGAACTTGTTGTTGCCTGCATCAGGGCTATTTTGGATAAGTCTTGTTATGAAAAGACCTGTATATTCTTCATACTTCTTGTTGTCTTCGTATCTCACTGTTGCCTGTAAGAAACTGTTAATCTGCTCTGGTTTTAGAACTGTAGTTACTTGAGGGAGCAGTTCTTTCATAATGCCATCACTATTGTTAGTGGCTAATATTTTCTCGTATTGCTTTATCAGCTCTTCATGCCCGTCAAACAACAGGCTTCCTTCTACCTTGTGCTCTATCCTCTCATCAGGAGTTTCCAGCTTGGAGTAGCCACTAAGGAAGTCATCTTCTTTCCTGTTTAAGTGTACGGCTATCATTTTATCTCCTCTTCCTGGTTGTTTGGATGGATGAAGTATATTCTGTTGTTTTTGTCTTTTTCAACATTCTTTTTTAGAAGCTGGAGTGTTTCCTTGTTTGGGGTTTTGAATGTTGAGTTCTCTGCTCCTATGACACAACATTTTCCTGCATTCCCTCCAATGTAAAGCTGTCCGATATTCTTTGCCCAGGCGCAGCAGTATTTTCCTACGCTTCCATCGACAATTATCTCGAGCAGTTTGTCTTTCCTACCATTAAAATCAGATGCTAGATTATGAATGTCTTTAGACAATTCTATGGTGTTCAGCGTGAACTTATTGTTTCCGGTATTGTGGCTGTTCTGGATGAGCCGCGTGATGAAATATCCTGTGTTCTTACTGTAGTTCTCGTGATTCTCATATTTTATTATTGCCTGCAGGAAGCTGTTAATCTCTTCTGGCTCTAGAATCATTCTGGTTTCTCCAAGTAGTTTCGGGACATTACTCCACTCTTCTGTTGATAAAATCTCCTTATATTGCCTCACTAACTCCTCAAACCCTTCAAAGAACAGGCTGCCTTCTACCTTATTCTCTTTCCTTTCATCAGGAGTTTCCAGCTTGGAGTAGCCACTGAAGATATCCTGCTCTGTCCTGTTTAGTGAAATAGTTGCCATTTTACCACATTCCATAGTGCAATATGTCTTTAAGCCTCCATATGCGTTCTTCTTTTTCGTCAGGTTTGAGATAGTAAATCCTATTAGCTTTACCATAAGGCAACTCATTTCTTAGGACGTTTATCGATTCTTTGTCAGAGGTTTTAAATACGCAATTCTCTGACCTCTGCCCGGAACTTTCACCTAAACTGCCGCTGATATTAAATACTGAACTTTTTGACCCACTGATGAGCATACCCCCACAAAAAAACGTCTGCCCTGTATATAATGGGAAATCGCAGCCACAGCTTTCTTCAACATTGCCCTCTACGTCAAATCTCGAGTACTGCGCTGCGCCACCCAAACTCTTTCCTGCATCCCCTATTAATTTTAATTCCAGATAATCCACAAATCCAAAACAGTGGTCTCCTATGTCCCCTTCCACCACTATCTCCAGTAGCTTATCTTTTCTTCCTTTTAGGCTATATCCTATATGCTCTATCCTCTTGAGTAGGGCAGTGTTCAAATGGAATTTTTTATGCCCTGAATTATAACTATTTTCTATGAGTTTTGTTATGAACAAGCCTGTAGACTGCTTGTAAAGCCAATGTTCTTCGTATTTTAGGGTAGATTGCAGCAAGCTGTTTATTTGCACTGGAGTTAGGACGGCCTCGATTTTAGGAATCATTTCGTAAGCATAACTTAAGCTGCTTGCATCTACAATCTTTTCGTAGCACTTAATCAATTCCTCAAACTCTTCACAAATCAGGCTTCCTTCTACTTTATGCTCTTTCCTTTCATCTGGAGTATCTAATTTGGAGTAGCCACTAAAGATATCATGCTCTGTCCTGTTTAGATGTATGGTTACCATTCTTTAATCTCCTCTTCATGGTTGTCTGGATGGATGAAGTAGATCTTGTTGCCTTGACCTTTAGGGACATTCTTCTTTAGCAGCCGCAATGTTTCCTCATTAGGGGTTTTGAAGGTTGAGTTTCTTGCCGTATCACCACATATGCTTTGAGCCTTTCCGCCAATGTAAATCTGCCTGATATTCAGCGCCCCAGAACCACAAAATTCTCCAGCATTGCCCCCTATGTAAAGCTCCTTAAGGTTATTTGCACCAAACCCGCACTTCTTCCCAGCATTTCTAGCTATGCGGATCTTTCTTATGTTCTTTGCCCAAATACCGCACGCCTCCCCACAATCCCCACCTACAATTATCTCAAGCAGATTTTTTTCTCTTCCTTTAAGTTCGCCGCCTATGTAATTAATATCTTTAGATAATGCTTTCGTATTAAGCATGAACCTATTGTTACCTGCATTGTGGCTGTTCTGGATAAGCCTTGTGATAAAAAGCCCGGTGTTTTCGCTGTAGTTCTTGTGTTCATCATATCTTATTGTGCTTTGCAAGAAGCTGTCAATCTGCTCAGGTTGGAGGATACTGTCAATTTCATCAAGCACCCCTGAGACATAATAAGTACTTATTGCCAAAATCCTCTCGTATTTCTTCACTAACTCTTCAAACCCTTCAAAAAACAGGCTTCCTTCTACCTTATGCTCTTTTCTTTCTTCCGGAGCTTCTAATTTGGAGTATCCACTAAAGATATCATCTACAGTCTTGTTTAGTGAAATAGTTGCCATTTTACCATAACCTATAATTCAAAATTGCCATTAACCTCCAAATCCTTTTTTCTTTGCCATCAGGCTGAATGAAATATATCTTATTCCCTCCCCCTATTGGAACATTCTTTTTTAGAAACCGCAGTGTTTCCTTATTTGGGGTTTTGAAGATGGAATTCTTTGCCTCCCATCCGCACCAGACTCCTGCATTTCCACCAATGTAAATCTGCCCGATGTTCTTACCACCGTAGCAGCAATCGTTTCTTGTATTCCCGCCTATGTAGATTTCCTTAATGTGCTCTGCCATATATCCGCACGAATCTCCTACATTTCCTGCTATGTGGAGCTTTCCTATGTTCTCTGCCTCTTGACAGCATCTAGGTCCTGCATTCCCACCGACGTAAAGGTCCATAATATTCTTTGCCTTTTCGCCGTATGACCTTCCTACATTGCCAACTATGCAAAGTCTCTTAATGTTCTTTGCTCTTAGGCCACACCAATTTTGGGCATTACCGCTGATGTAAATCCTATTAATGTTCTCTGCCTCATAACCGCAGCTGTGTCCTGCATCTCCATCCACAATTATCTCAAGCACATTATTTCCTCTCCCTTTAAGCTCGTATCCAATTCCATTGATTTCTTTAGATAATGCTTTTGTATGGAGCGTGAACTTGTTGTTGCCAGCATTATGGCTGTTTTGGATTAACCGAGTGATGAAAAAGCCTGTGTTCTGGCTGTACTTCTTGTGTCCTTCGTATTTGATAGTAGCTTGGAGAAAACTATTTATCTGTTCAGGCGTAAGCACTGAGTTTACTCCGGAGATGATTTTTTTGAAATCATTATTCCATGTGACTAGTTTGACCAAGCCCTCATACTGCCTCATCAACTCTTCAAACCCTTCAAAAAACAGGCTTCCTTCTACCTTGTGCTCTTTTCTTTCTTCCGGAGCTTCTAATTTGGAGTATCCACTAAAGATATCATCTACAGTCTTGTTTAGTGAAATAGTTGCCATTTTACCATAACCTATAATTCAAAATTTCCATTAACCTTCCAATCCGTTTTTCTTTTCCGTTAGGCTGAATGGAATATATCTTATTCCCCTCCCCTATTGGAACATTCTTTTTTAGCAGCCGCAGTGTTTCCTTATTTGGGGTTTTGAAGGTGGAGTTCTCTGCTCCAAAGCCACAGTCGCTTCCTACATTTCCTGCTATGTGGAGCTTTCCAATGTTCTTTGCGTCCCAAGCGCAGTTGGCTCCCGCATCTCTGCCTATGTAAATCTTCCCTATGTTCTCTGCCTTATAGCCGCAGGCGTTTCCTGCATTGCCACCAATGTACAACTCCTTAATACTCTTTGCCCTTTCGCAGCAGTAGTTTCCCGCATCTCCTGAGATGTAAAGCTTTCCTATGTTCTGTACGTTTTCTCCACACCGCCGCCCTACATTACCACAAATGTAAATCTTCTCAATATTCTCTGCCCTCAAGCCGCAGTAGTCTCCTAAATTTCCATCCACAATTATCTCAAGCAGCATGTCTTTCTTACCTTTTAAACTATGTGCTATGCAATCAATCTTTTTGGATAATGCTTTTGTATTGAGTATGAATTTATTGTTGCCTGCATTGTGACTGTTCTGGATTAATCGGGTGATAAAATGACCTGTGTTGCAGCGGTAGTGCTTATAATCATCGTATCTAATTGTTGCCTGGAGGAAGCTGTTAATCTGCTCTGGTGTAAGAATATCCTTTACTTCCTTTAGGTATACTTCCCAGACTAAAAAAGTCTCGTATTGCTTCATTAAGTCTTCAAAATCATTACAAATCAGGCTCCCATCTACTTTGTGCTCTATCTTCTCATCAGGAGTCTCCAACTTAGAGTAGCCACTAAAGATATCATCTACAGTCTTGTTTAAGTGTATGGCTACCATTTTATTTACTAGAGATTAGGCATAAACCTCCTAACCTTTTCTTCTTATTTTTTATTCCACTTTACAAACTTATGAAAGGCCTTTCCAGCAGCCTCATCAACTTTCTTCTTGGCTTCTCTTGCTTTTTCAGTACTCTCTTTAAGCATTTGCGAAAGCTCGTCTTCCTCCATTTCCCTGAGCATGCTTGCTGTCTCTTCTGATAATGCCTTGCTGGCAGCACCAACAACATTGCCCCTTATAGAAATCTCCGAAATGTCCTTTGCCTTAACGCCGTAGGAGTCTCCGAGAATTCCTTTTAGAATTATCTTAGACCGGTTGCTTCCCTTCATTTCCTTGGAATAATCCTTCTCGATTAACTCAAGCATGCTTCCTGTTTCCTCTGATAGCGCATCAACAGCAGCACCCATGACATTCCAACTATCATTTATTCCACTACTGGCCATCTTATACTCTTTGTCTAGGCGCTTTCTTGGAATATTCTTATATACAACAGAGCTAAGTAAACCCCCCAAGATCATACTGGACGTGATAACCGCTGGGAAGTTGCTATCACCATACAGGGAGCTAAATATGCCCGTTGGCGTCAATTCCGATGGGTCCTCACGAACCGTTTCATCTTTAATGCTCAGGCTTAAGTTTTTAGAAAAAAAACCAAACAAGTCCCCCACAGGACCTTCCACTTCAAGCCTTAACGGGATTGAGCCACTTCCATGCAGCCTCTCTCCTAAACACTTCAATGGGCCTGCAGCATACGTGTCCAGCTTAAAGCCATTGTGGCCAGCATCATAGCTGTTCTGGATAAGCTTGTTAATAAAGGGCCCAGTAACTTTACTATATCCCCTCTCTTCAGCATGCATTACAGTAGACTGAAGGAACTCGTCAATCTCTTCTGGCTTTAGGACAACATCTACATCCTGCAGGCAAAATTTGCTATAATTCAGTGTGTCTTCATACCTGGACAGAAGCCCGTCCATGCTTGTTTTTTCATTTTTTATCATTTTTACCTCCATTAAGATTATATAACTACCATCTTATTTCATCTTCCTCTTTGTTTGGGTTGATGAAGTATATCCTGTTGCCTTTGCCTTTTGGGACACTCTCTTTTAGCAGCTGCAATGTTTCCTGATTAGGGGTTTTGAAGGTTGAATGCTCTGCACCAACTCCGCAGTACGCTCCTACAATCCTTTCGATGTAAAAGTCCCTTATATTCTCGGCCTGCCAGCCACAAAGGGCTCCTGCATCTCCGCTAATGGAAATCCTTTTGATGTCCTTTGCCCAGATGAAGCACTCGTGTCCTACATTCCCGTCTACCATTATCTCAAGCAAGCCATTTCCTCTTCCCAAAAGACCATCGCCTAAGAAATTAAGGTCTTCGGTTAATGCTTTTGTATTTAGCGTAAACTTATTGTTGCCCGCATCATGGCTGTTCTGGATGAGCTGTGTGATAAAGGGACCAGTAACTCGATGATATTCCTTTTCTTCAGCATACTTGGCAGTGGACTGCAGGAACTCATTAATCTCTTCTGGATTAAGGAGAACAGGTCTGCAAGCATAATAAATCTCCTCCGGATGGATGTTGCCCTTCAGTGCGTCTTCATACCTGGACAGAAGCCCGTCCATGCTTGTTTTTTCATTTTTTATACTCATTTTTAGTCCTCCATTTGGGGCATAGAAAACCCCCTTTAATTAACTATAATAGGCATCTCTGCACTATATAAAGCTTTTGATTTGTTATTACTAACCAATAGTTACAATTGGCAAGTACAATCTTCCAAGAACAGAAAGGTTTATATAATACCTGAATACAGGTATGATTATACCTAAAAAGAGGTATTAAAATGCTTACACCAAAACAGATTAAGGTTTTCGGGGCTTTTTTGAGAAGGCCCTATAAAGAGTTGACTTACAAAGAGATAAAAGAATATTCAAAAGAAAAGTCAAACTCGCTCATACAGGGAGCGATAGTTAAGTTTCAGGCAGACGGACTCATCAAAAAAAAAGGAGTTGGCAACATTCTCCTATACCAAATAGATTTTGGGAATAGCACTGTTTTTTCATATTTTGATATCCTAATAAAAGAAATTCTTTCAAGTCCTGTAAGAGACACCCTTAGGGTGATTAGAGAAGAGCTATCTGATACTGAATTTGTATCTATAATAATATTCGGCTCCTATGCTGAAGGGAAGCAAACAGAAAAATCTGATTTGGATGTAGGGGTTTTTGTAAATTCCTCAGAAGAAAAAAGGAAATGTGAACTGTCCTTAAAATCCGCAAACTTAAAAACAGTCCTTAACATTGATTATCATGTCTTTACAAAAAACGAAATGCTTCAAATGCTCAAAGATAAACAGGAGAATCTTGGAAAACAAATGGCGCACAAGCATCTTGCTGTATACAACCCGGAAATATTTTATTCAATAATTCAGGAGGGAATTGACAATGGATTCAAGATTGTATATTCATAGGGCAGAAAACGAGATAAAGCTTGCCGGAATAATCTTCACAATAAGTGAAAGGCCAGAACTGCAAATTGAGACTTTTGATATTAAAGACCCAGAAACATATTACAGCGCAGTAATTGCCCGTTGTTACTATTCTATCTTTTACGCTGCTAAAGCATACCTTGCCAGGAAAGGAATTAAGGTAACTGCCCCTGAAGAGCACAGAAAAGCATTTGAGGGATTCAAAAGTTTTGTTGATAGTGGAGAGCTTGATGTTGAATTACTAAAGATATATCAAGAAGCCTTAGTTAGGGCTGAGTTGTTACTAGGGATATTCAAAGAAGAAAAAAAGAAAAGGGGAAACTTCACATACCGGACAATCCCTCAGGCAAATATGGAGCCGGCTAAGGAAAGTTTGGATCACGCAAAAACATTTTTTCGGCACCTGTTTAATGTCACTAAGGCGGTTTGAATTCCATGACAAGAGATATTCTCATACAAAACCGCCATTCTCCAACAAAAGCCAAAAAGAACTTCCATGCCGGCAAATCTCAAAATGCAGGCTGCCAACTTTTACCAAGGTTAAACTAGCTCCCTATAAAAAGACTTAAAAATACAACTAGGAACATAATTCCTATGCCCATCAACGCAAAGCCAGAATACTTCAAGGCAGAAGGCAAATATTACCAGGCAGAAACCACTGCAGAAAGGATAAAGGCACTGGAAGAGATGCTCTCAAAAGCACCCTCGCACAAAGGGGCAGAAAAGCTCCGAGCAGGAATAAAGCAAAAGCTTTCAAAGCAAAGGGAGCTTCTATCAAAAGAAAAGCAAAAAAAAGGCTCTGGAAGGTCTTTTGCAATAAAAAAAGATGGCGCCGCACAAATAGTATTAGTATCACTGCCAAATGCAGGCAAGTCAACACTATTATCCAATCTAACAAACGCAAAGCCGCAAATAGCAGACTACGACTTCACGACAAGGACGCCAGAAGTGGGGATAATGGACCACAGGGGAGTCCAAATACAGGTAGTGGAAATCCCTGCCTTCTACAACGCATTCGCATACAGCGAAAACGGTCCGGCATTCATGAGCATAATAAGGAATGCAGACTTGGTAATAGTGCTTCTGGACTCATTAAAAGACCCAAAATCACAAAAAAGCCTAATAAACTTAGAATTCGAAAAGGCACAAATCAAGATAAACGCAGAGCACCCGCCAATAAGGGTAAAGAAATCCTCCACAGGAGGCATTGCATTCGTTAACAAGCATAATATCAAATCCACAGAAGAAGAAATGATAAGGCTCCTGCATGAAAACGGCATGCACAACATTACAATCGATTTCTACGGGAAAGTCACAATAGAGGACCTGGCAGAGGCAATAAACGAAAGCCTGGTCTACATGAGGTGCATATACGTCCACAGCAGGTCTGACTTAATTAAAAGCCCATTAAAGCCAGCAATATCAAAAGAAGCAGGGCTGGACTGGCTAAGAAATGAAATCTGGAAAAAGCTAAAATTAATCAAGGCATACACCAAATCTCCTGGCAAGACAAAGGATTTTCCGCCAATAGCATTGAAAAGGGGCTCAAAAGTGAAGGACCTGGCAATATACATCCACAAGGACTTCCTAAAGAAGTTCAAGTTTGCCAGAGTATGGGGGAAAAGCGCCAAGTTTGAAGGGCAGTCAGTAGGCATGGAACACACTTTAAAGGACGAAGACGTGGTAGAACTGCACTTAAAGTAACAACGAATGCTTAAAATGCGAAACAACCCGGGCTCCTAATCTTAAATCCTTTATAAATGTACACCCAAAAGTTTATCCCAAATTAAAAGTAAGCTTTATATATTATTGCCTCTTCTTAACTTTTAACAAAATTTTTTAAAATGAGGTATGGGGTGAAAAAATAATGAAAATTCTGAAAATAAGCCTATTAGCCGTATTTATTTTAGCAGCCGCAAGTCTGGCTTTTGCCGCGTGCTGGCAGCAAGCTACTGAAGATGACTGCACTGGTGATGGCAGCTGCACATGGCGGCATGATGACTGGGGCGGCTGGTGCGAGGAAAAGGGCTGCTGGAGCTACCATACTTCAGATGAGTGCCCAGAAGGAATTCCAGGCACTTCAAAGAACTGCACATGGCAGTCCTCGTCTGACTGGGGCTGGTGCGAGAATGCAAACTGCTACAGCTTTGAAGGGACAAACCAGAGCGCTTGTGAAAATAATACGCAAGGCGTGAATTGTGAGTGGCAGGAAAGATGCAATGGATGGAATCCCTATGTGGAATGCTGGAACCTGAATGATAGCGCTTGCGGAAACACTTCTGGATGCAAATGGGGAATGTGCGAGGATCATGGATGCTGGGATTATTCGGAGGAAGGCCCCTGTGAGGCTGCAATAGGAATGTCTAACAGGAATTGTTCATGGAACGGCTACTGCTATGATAAATTCTGCGGAGATTATTCTGAGACGAACCAGAGTGCCTGCGAGAGCAACTCCGAGGGATTAACCTGTACCTGGGTAAATGATGCTGAGACATACAAGTCCTGTGAAGAGCGGGAATGCCGGCATTTCAATTTTAACCAGGCAGGATGTGGAACTGCTGCAACTTATAACTTGAGCTGTTGGTGGGATGGGACCAAGTACTGCAACCCTGGCGGATGCATGAATTATAATTCTATAGGGAATTGCAATGTAAGCGAGGGCTGTGCATGGAGGCTCTCATCCGGAGAAGGCTGGTGCGAGGAGGTCAACTGCTGGACTTGGGATGGATGGAAGGGTGGCAGCCAGGATGCTTGTGAAGGGAATGGAACACTTTATGGCTTGGGCTGTGCCTGGGAAGACATGGGTGGAGGGGATGGATGGTGCTACCCGGACTTCAATCTGGAATGCTCAAACATAACAACAGAAAGGGGGTGCATGGATACATTTTATTGCTGGTGGGAGTTTGTTGATTGGAACAGCCCTCAGCTTGGAGGGAACTGCACAGCTCCTGGAGAAGGCACTTTCTTTGAGGCATGGAACCCTGGATGCTATATCTTTGACATGAATGTAACACACTGCAATGCCACATCAGGCTGCTATTACAGTGCTGAAGCCCAGTGTGAAATAACACCTGCACATGCAAACGAGCAGACAATTAGGGATACAGGGCTGAACTGCTCAATGCTTAACAGTTCCACATTATGCAATGGGATTACAATGCTTTCATCATGCTGTGAATGGAACAATGGAAGCTGTACAGAAAACAAGATGACAACCAGCTGCTGGGATGACATGGAGCCTGTGCCTGAAGGCGTGACTTCATGCGGGGATGTCAGCGTTCAGGGAGGGGACACTCCTTCTACATTGTGCAACAAGATATCAGGGGACCCATGGTACATGCCTTGCGTATGGGACAATGCTACTTCAAATTGCGAATTCAAGGGTAGTGATGTCTTCGGGAACAGGACCCAGAACTTTGCCTTGATAGACAACCAGAAGACCTGCGAGGCGGCTGGCGGGAAGTGGTACGTGGACAACTATTGCGAAGGAAACCAGTCTGTCCCTGTTGGAAGGTGCGAGCAGAAAGGCAAGAACGAGAAAAACTGCGACAAGGCATGCTTTGCCTGCGAGTTTGACTTCAATGCCAGGCCGCATAATTCAACGCAGACAGCAAAAGAATACTGCTACAACTCAAAGCTTGGATACTGCGAGTTTGTCACTAATTCAACAGCCCCTAATGGCCTGGGCTATTGCAGGGCCAAGGACGCCTTTAAGAAAGGCATTGCCAGTGACTGCAAAACAGACTGCGGCAGCTGTACATATATGGGCAACCCAAATGCCTCATCTAGCTCAAGCGGCTCATCTTACAGCAGCTGCAACACTCCAAAGTGCTACTGCGAAAAGGCTTACCTCTTCGAAACGGTCAGCTGCAAATGGGTTGAAGACTCAGCAAGCTCTGTTGGCGGTTATTGTACAGATAGCAGCGTAAAGATATGCAGTGATGCCTGTGACCGCTGCTATAGCCAGACAGACTGCGTGAACAAAGGCAGGAGCGGCCTTAATGCTACTGGATCATGCTCTTGGTCAACAAGCCAGGATAAGTGCAGTAAGACAGGTGAGGCAATGGAGGTCTGCTGGGATGGCATAAGCAACAACAACAATACACTAATTGACTGCAATGACCCGCAATGCTATGCTGACTCATTCTGCGGATTTGTTTCAGGGGACTGCTTTGGCTGGGGAAGCCAGACGCTTTGCGAGGACAATGGCTGTACATGGATGACTGACCCATGGAATCCTTCTGGATGGTGCGATTTCCCAGGAGCAAACTGCTGGAAATATGACGGCAACCAAAATGAATGCGTGGATCGCAACCAGACCTGCGACTGGAGCTCTGGCTCTGGGTCAGGGCAGTGCGAGCAGAACTGGAGCATGGGTGGGGATTGCTACATGAAGATGAGTAATGCCACATGCGCTGATACTACTGGCTGCTACTGGTCAGAAGACATGTGGTGCAATGGCACTGGCGCTGGTTCAGACTGGTGCGAGACACAGGGCGGATGGTGCGACCCTGAGATGTTCAAGCCTAGCAACTGCTGGATTTATGATACGAACTCAACTACTTGTGAGAGCACAGATGGCTGCTCATGGGAGAGCCAGGAGTGGAGCGGATGCGAGGTTGACTGGTCTGCTGGTGGCAGCAATTGCATGCAATACTCTTCATTAGAAACTTGTAATGCTGGAGCAACCGGCTGCAAGTGGAGGACCTTTGGAGAAGGAGATGGCTGGTGCGACAACAAGTACATGGCCTGCTGGGATTTCACTACAGAGGCTACATGTGATACTGACCTGTGCAACTGGGACTCATGGATGACACAATGCCAGCCAAAGTGCTTCAGCCCTTCTTACTCAGATGCTGACAGCTGCAATCAAGTAGATGGATGCAGGTGGAGCGAGGGATGGTGCATGGATAATATGGCTGCTGGGGGAGTGGACTGCTGGAATGAGAGCATGTCAAATAACGATACAAATTGCAATGCTCAGCCTGAATGCAAGTGGAAGAGCCCCGGCTGGTGCAACCCCAAGGGATTTGCAGGCGGGGATGCCATGGGAGGAATGGGCGGCGGTGCAATGACTGGCATGGAGTGCTGGAAATACGACGGCAATGAAAGCATGTGCACAAACAGCTCAAGGATAAACATAACCTGCTCATGGATGCCTGAGTTCAGGCCGTTCTGCGAGCCTGACTGGTCAGCAGAGTGCTGGCAGTTTGACTGGAATTATTCATCATGTGATGCTGAGAATGCCTGCTACTGGAAGAATAACACTGGAGGCTCAGAGGAACAGAATGCACAGGGCTATTGCACTAATGTATTTGACCAGTGCTGGGGGAACCAGACTTTAGCACAGAATAACACTCTTTGCAATGACAACCCTTACTGCAACTGGAGCTCCTGGATGGGCGAGGGCTTTGGCTTCTGCGAGCCAAACTGCTTCTCAGCTTCAGACCAGGCAAGCTGCACAGGAAGTTGCATGTGGATGAACGGCTTGTGCAACCCTCCAGGAATGGGGGACATGTTCATGGGAATGGAGATGGGCCCGCCGGTGATGGTTTCAGCGGACATCTGTGATGGAAGCGAAGGCGCAGCAAGCTATGTGGATATGTGCGGCGTGGGCATGAAGGACATGGGAGATGCCTTTGGCTTTGCCTCTACTGTAAGGGACTTTAGCATGGCAGGCATATGCAACAATGAGAAGATAGGATTCATGGGCATGCAGTTCGGCAACGGCAACCAGGATGTCAAGTATTATGTGTACTTGGACACTGACGGCAGCACCACAGGCGGATGCGACCCTGTCGATGATGACACTCAGTCAGGCTATGAGTTCATGCTGAAGTATGTTACCACATGGGACCAAGACGCAAACAAGGCAACAGAGAAATTTACTGCACAGAGGTGCTCAAGCGGCTCATGGACGACAGCTGACATTAGCTTAAACAGCATGAAGCAAAAGATGTGCGGAGAAATCCAGGGAATGCTTATAGCCATAAATAAGATTGACCTTGAGAAGTTCCCTGCCCTCTATGACTCAAGCAAGGACATGAGGATTTATGCAGCCATGGCAAATGGGACTTATAACATAAGTTCACCTTCAGATACTGCAGGGCCTGGCTGGGTAACGCCAGGAGCAGTGGACTTTGCTATCCAGGGCTTCTTTGAGAAAGGCGCAGACGGGGCAAAGTTTGAGGATGTGCTTATGAACTGCTTCGTGCAATATGAGGACTGCTACAACCAGATAGATGACGACGGAGACGGCAATGTTGACTGTTATGACTGGGACTGCCAGTTTGCTTCGCAATGTGCGGGTATAGGCGTGAACATTCAGGAAGACACTTCAATGCCAAGGATAAGCGGCGTCAGCCTTGAAGAGTATCCTGATTCAGCATTGGTTATTTATTATACGAACAAGCCGGCAAACGGGACATTGACCTTCTGGCACAATGACTCGTCATGCACTTCAACACCTTATAACAGGAGCATACAGGACGTTGGCATAAGGCTGGATACTGTAAGGCAGCACAAGCTGTGGCATGTTGCAGAAATCTACAATGATTCGGGGCTTATATCATTGGACTACGACTTGGCTAACAATACGCCTTACTTCTACAAGCTGAAGATATGCGACTCTAGTGGCAAGTGCAGCGTTAGTGGCTGTACTAACTTCACGACAACTGCATCAATGAGCAAGTGTGCCGGCTACTGCAACTTCGTGACCAAGATAAAGGCACCGGCAAACTGGACAGTCAGCTATGACCTTGATAGGGATGGCACATTTGAGCACATACAAGGCTACATGTGCGGTCCAAAGGCAGGCATGAAGACCAACTACACTGACGGAAGAAAAGCCCATTTAAAGCTGAACAACACAGACGGAGGCACATTGTGGTTCTACAATGTCACCATAACCAGGAGTGGATTGAGCGTACACACAAGGAACATTACCCAATCCGGAAGCCTGATCTACAATGACACTGTGACAGACTCCTCAGGCAACAGCATAGGCCTTGTGGGAATGATAGGGGATACAAGGGACAAGATTGTGAACAACCTGCATCCAGAGATATGCCACATAACAGTGCCCAGAGGCGACACGGACTGCACAGAACTATGGCACTGCGATGATTCAGGAGGCAACTGCGTGGACCAGACACTTGAGTCAACTGCAATAAACAAGACGGCAACAACGTGCACATGGCAGATACCCTACTGCGAGTTCTCAACCTATGGCAGCGGGGAGCCAGGAACTCCGAGCTCAGGTACGCCGCCACCAGCCACAACTGCTGCTGCAGGCGGTGGAGGAGGGGGAGGAGGCGTCACTGGAGCAAAAGAGATTTTCGCCTTCAAGCAAATACTTCCAGGCACTGGAGTGGAGATAAGCACTGTGAACGAGCAGCTTCTGATACAGGATCTTTCCTTTGACGTCACAGAGGAGATTAAGGACGCCAGGGTAACTGTAAGCAGGCAGCTGGAGCAGTCTGAAGACACTCCGGAAGAAGTGCCCTCAGAGGTCTTTGGCTTCATGGAGATAGTGCTAAGCAACATTTTGGAGGAGCAGATAAAGTCCCCTAAGATAGTGTTTAAGGTAAACAGGAGCTGGCTGTCAGACAACAGCATCCCAAAGGACACAGTGAAGCTATACAGGTATGATGATGGCGTATGGGATCCACAGCCAACCAAGATGCTTCCGGATACTGGCGGGGAAATACTTAGCTACGAGTCAACCCCAGTTGGATTGAGCCATTTTGCAATTGCCGGAGACAAGCCTCCTGAAAGGATTGACCTCACAGAGCCTGTAGATGGGGAAGAGGAAGCTGCTGATGATGCAGAGAAGCCTGGTGAGAAGATCACTGCCAAGGTTGTTGAAGAGCTGTCAGAAGGCTGGAAATGGGAGCCATTGCATACTGCTGTAGTGATGATACTTGCAGTGTTCATCGTGATTGGCGGCATAGTAGCCATGTATCTGAGGAACAAGAAGAAATAATTCTTTATTTTTTTCTTTAATTTTTAGCAGCTGAGATTCTACGTTTGCTTCTTTCTCTTTAGCGTATTAAAGACTTCCACGCCAACAAATCCAAAAGCGCAAGCTCCTAACTTTTCACGGAAATACTTTTATATTAGTTAGTTATTACCATCTGTAAATGAAATGGAACTTTAAGACAGTATCTAATGGGGAGATAGTGGAACTTAATGATGATCAGAAGCCTAAGGTTGGCACTTATGAGACGGTTCTTGAGGATGCATGCTCTTCTAAAGTTGCAAACCCAAAATTCTCAAACTTCTTTGTCAAGGGGAATTTGGGGACAGCTCTTGCCAGCGTAATGGCAGGCAACATAGAATATGGCCTGTGCAAGGCTCTTCATTGCGAGGAGTCTGCTGTTGCGGCATGGAGGTCTAGGTTGCCATTAGGTGAGCCCATCCTGGGGATAATATCTCATGTAGAGGGGAAGCCTGCGTCTCCTTGCGGGAACTGCAGGGACATACTGAGGGACGAGTTTGCTGAGCTGGAGATAGTTGCCGGGACTGAGGGTGGCGGGGAAGCGGTGGTTGTGCCGATGAAAGAATACTTGTTTGAAAACTATCACAGTGCAGGGAGCCTTCCAAGAAATTTTAAAAGGTACTTGAAAAGGATAGCGGATAAGGGGGAGAAATCATCTTTCGATCCTTATTCTCCTTTAAACAATGAAAGGAAGTACCTAGCGTTTATTGCAGGGGCCAAAAGGAATTATTATGGTAGCCTGAGCCTTAGATGTGATTACCATCCTATTTACCCTCTTGAAGATGCCATAAGAAGGGCTGAGAGGAATTGTGATGCAAAGGTTGGCTTTGTCATGGTGGCTTGTGAGGGAAAGATGCCTGACGTCATGTACAGGGACAGGCAGCACCTGCTTGAGCTTAACCTTGATTATGAGCTTCTGGAGGGCAAGCCTGCTGATCCAAGGGTTTACCTCGTCAACTATTCTTCTGAAGAAAGGGATTTAATAATTAATGAGGTTAAGGAAACGTTTGTTAAGGAGTGGCTGCCCATGCCTTTTTCCCCAAGGAACTTTGGCAAGGATTTTATTGACAATGTGCTTAAGCCTCACGTGCTGAAGAAGTATCAGTAAGAAGCCTGGGATACTGGTGCTGTTTCTTTTCAAAGCTACAACACTGTGATGCAAATCCTTCTGTTAAGTATTAAAAGAAATGCAACTCTTTCCCATGTTAAAGGAGGTGTAATTTTGTCTAAGATTGCAATTATTGGGACACATGGGACTCTAAAGTCCACTTTGGCTTTCTATCTTTGTGGCGAGCTGAAGGAAAAAGGGAAGAATGTCGAATTGATACAGGAGCTTGTCAGGAAATGCCCCTATGAGGTGACCTCTCACCAGCCTGCCAAGCCATGATTGCTACCATGTCAAGTGGCTAACTTTCTAAGTACTGTACCCGGCTTAAAGGACCCGAAGTAATCTTGTAACGCATCACCCATACCTACACGTTATGCACTAACCTTGGCCTTATCTTGCAATCAGCACCTGCCAGAAGGATGCAGAATCTGGCTGCTAATACATATTTCGTACCAATCCTGCATTACCAATAAATATATAAATCTAAGGCATATTTAATCTTTTAAGAATTATATAACTTAAATAAAGGGGGAAACAAAATGAGTGTAGAACAGATAAAAAAAGCTATTCCAGAGCTTGTGGAGAAATATTCTGACGAAAATAAGGATACATGCGACATGATGGTCCCTATACTCCTTAAGAAGGGGCTGGACAACTTGAACTTAAGCATGTTTAAAGATGACATGAAGAGTGACATACTCAATGCCTTGGCAGAAGAGTTAATCAAGAGGGGAAGGGTTCCAGAGGCTATAAAGGCACTCACACTGACAAACAACAAGAGGAAGCTTGTTGAAGTGGGGAACAAGTTCGTATCAATGAATATGTTCAGCAATGCAATAGACTGCTTCCATTTGGCAAATGATGACAACAAGCTTGTTGAAGTAGGAGAGAAATGCCTGAGAGAAGGGCAGATGGTTGACGCAATAAAGGCTTTCAAATTGCTTAACAACATCCAGAAGCTCATACTCGTAGGAGACGAGTGCGTGAAGAGGGAGAAGTACCAGCATGCAATTGAGGTGTTTAAGCTTTTGGAAAACAAGGGCAAGCTTATTGAGGTAGGTGAGAAATGCCTGAAGATGGACCAGCTGGCATTTGCAGAGGAGGCATTCGAGGCTTCAGGAAGCACGAACAGCCTGAACAAGATCGGAGACCTTTACCTCAAGAAGGAGATGCTGAATAATGCGTGCAAGGTCTATACCAAATCAGGCAACACTGTGATGGTGGAGTTCCTCAAGGCAAACTTTGATGTTAAGGAGTAGGCAGATGAAGAGAGTAATAAATGCAGTGAGAAGGGGGCTTCTGGGGGAAAAAGGCCTTGGTGAGGTTCCAGAGGAGTTTCTCGAGGTTGCATCTTCTAGGCTGAGGCCGGAGTATTCCATAAGGACTTTCTCATTAAAGGAGTATGACAACCTTAAAGTCATATTGAAGGTTTTGAGGACAGCAAAGGTAATAGCACTTATAGATGTGAAGCCGCTGAAGGAGAAGGACATGATTGACCTGAAGAGGGCTATAAACAAGCTGAAGGCAATCACTGCAGAGATTGGCGGGGAAATTGTCGGGCTTACAGGCGACTGGCTTGTGATAACACCGCATACAGTGAGCTTCTACAAGCCTGTGCCCAAGAAAGAGGCTGAAGAGGACTATTACTAATTTTTTCTTTCTTTTTGGTTTTATTGAATTTGATACAGTTTTCCGACGGAAAGATTTCGAAAATAAAAGGAAAATGTTATAAGCATTAAACTTCACCGTATATCTATGCCCCAAAAAAAAGACCTCTTCAAATGCGACGAAGCTACAGCCAGGCTTCATAAAGTATTGAAAGAGAGAGGAATAAAGCCTTTTGAAGGGATGACCACATTAGAGATTCTTAAGGAGATAAGGAAGGATTAATTATCCTTACCCCATAGTTGTTCCCAAAGCTCTCAGAAAATCCAGAATCAAGAGTTACAAAAGAATAGCACCCAGTATCAATACAGCTGCTTAGGATCAAGCTGTCAACAGGACCAATCCTGCTTTCTTCATTTAATAGGTCAATAGACAATGGCAGACAAGCCTTAGAAACAGTATGTATTGAAATTTTTCTTCTTTCAAGAATATCATTAAGCCACAAAAATAGTTCATCTTTAGTCTTATAATCTTCCACCTTTGTAAAAGCTTTAACGATTTCACCCAAGACAATACTTGAGGTTTCTATCCTGTACTTAAATCCAACAAGATTAAAAAATTTAACACAGGCTTTATCCCTATGCTGTTTGAAGGCCAGTTCAAGAAACACAGAGCTGTCAACAAAGTACCTTGGAAGATTCTCCCACTTCTTCTTTATCCTCTTCCGAGTTTTAGTTTTCACAACCAACCAAAGAAAAATACCCTTAATAAGAATTGCTAAAATTTTTCGGAACCATTCCGGAAGTTAAGAGAATAAGAGCTTTGGACGACGGAAAAATAGTTCCAGAACCATAAAAAGAAAAATAAGAAAACAAGGCGTGCTTCTAAGCCTGCCTTATTAGCTTGAGTATAGTCACCTGCACGCAGCAGAACTCAATCGCATCCGTAATGCTTGCCATAGACGAAGCTGTGTCACAGATAAGCCTCCATGTAATGGCTTCTGCCCTCTTGCCAAGAAGCACAAGCTCAAATATTCTCCTCTTTATTAAGTCACAGGAATGCTCAAGCCCCTTTGCCTTTTTGAGGTCTTCAATAATATCCTCGCCTGAGAAGAGCTTCTCGATGATCCGGCTCATTATCCTAACCGCTTGCCTTGTCTCCTGCAACATCTTCCAGAACTCGTTCTTCACTTCTTCTGAAAACTTCCGCTTCTTCATGAAGATATAGATGCCTGCTGTGTCCTTGATGTTGTCCATCACATCGTCCAAGGCAATAGAAAAGCGGTGCATATGCCCCCTGGTACCGGGAAGGAAAGCCCCAGTATACAGGTTCTGCGTTATAACCCTTACTATCTCGTCGCCTTTCTTTTCCAGGTGTGCAACTTCTGTCTCCAGCTTCTCCACTTCATCATAGTCCCCGTCAATCCATCTCTTGGTGCACCTGAAAAATACCTCATTGATTTCAAGCATAAGCTTTGAGAACTCCAAGTAAAGCCCTATTGTCTCTTTTTCCTTTTCCCTGCCGAATACCGGCAGAATGTTAAATCCCATTTTTGCCTCCTGTTTTATTTAGCATTTAAGCTTTTTAAACTTTTATATTCCTATGAACATGAAAATCCTGTAAGTAATGGCTGCAATCAGCGCTCCGAGCAAAGGGGTAACAACCCATCCTAAAAATATCTTGCCTATCATCCCCCTATTAACAGCAGCAACACCCTTTACCAATCCTGTGCCAGCCACCCCCCCGACTATCCCAAATGAGGTTGATGTTGGGATGCCCATCAATGCAAGTGCGTAAACAGAGACTGCTGCTCCTGTCTGCGCAGTGAACGCCATTATGGGGTCAAGCTCAGTTATCCTGTGCCCTACGGTCCTTATCACTTTCTTGCCTAGTGTTATAGAGCCGAATCCCAATGCCAGTCCTCCGACTACTCCTGCAAGCACTGGAACCATAACGCCCTGCGCTACCACCAGGCCCATTGCATTGCCTATGTTGTTCGCTCCTAGGCTGTAAGCAAGGAAAGCCCCGCTGCCGATTATTATCCAGCCCAGGATGTGTTCCATCTTAAGGAATGATACTTTTGCTGTCAAGCGCTGGAATATCTTATATGTGATGAAGCTAACTACCAGCGCGAATAGGGGCGTGAGGAAACCCAGCCCCATTATCTTTCCAATCGTTGGCCATTTTATTGGTGCTGCTATGGTCAAGCCTACTCCTGCAATGCCTCCTATCACCGCCTGCGTGGTTGACACTGGCATGCCCAATAATGTGAAGCCTATCACTAGAAAACCAGCTCCCAGAAGGATTGCTATCACGGATTGCGCTGAAAGGTACATTGGATCTATTATGCCATTGCCTATGGTGCCTATGGTTGCATCCCCTTGCAGTGCTGCTCCTAATAATGCGAATATTGCTACTATCCACACTGCCTTTCTTGTGCTGAGTATCTGGGCACCTACCGAGGTGCCTAAACAGTTTGCAGAATCATTAGAGCCTATTGCCCATCCAACAACCATTCCTGAGAATATTAAAAGGACAGTAAGCAGTTCCATCACTCATGGGATGTAATACAAGTTTAAAAGATTATTGGATTTTCTGTTTTGGAAAGTTTAATTGGATGCTTCTGTTATAATATTTTATGGGAAGATGGAAATTAGTGGTTAAGATTGTATTTCTTACCTTGCTTCTAAGTTCGGTCCTTCTTAGGAAGCCAGTCTTGTTTTCTCTTTCAGCAGCGGATCGCATCCAATAGATTTATAAACAAGATAGGTTTTTCTCATGGTATATGGGGCCGTAGTGTAGCTTGGTCTAGCACGTTGGGTTTGGGACCCAGCAACCGGGGTTCGAATCCTCGCGGCCCCATAAGATATCTCTTCTTATAAGTTCAGGCCGAAAAGCTTGTCTGTCAAGTCTCGCCTTGATACTAAAAAAGCCAGCTCGCTTTTCTTTGCCATATCAGCAGAGAAGGACTTCCACGCCAACAAATCCAAAAGCGCAGGCTGCCTATGCTTTATCAGGGCCAAAGCTTACAGTCACTGAAAAGCAAAAAGCTTAAAATTGGAGACATACTCCCTAAAATGGAAAGTGAAGGGCATTAACAGCTTCTTGGAAAAGTACTGGAAGATAATTCTGATTGCAATACTCCTTTTCTCATTCATGTTCCATCTCAAATACATGAATGTAAATGCGGCGGTCTGGTGGGATGAGGCAGATTACCTGTCCCTGGGTAAGCACTATGGAACAGGTACCCCTGAGCTGGCTGCCCCGTGGCGTTCAAGGCTTGTGCCAATGCTTTGGGGGCCGTTCTTCTTCTTTGGTCTGGGAGAAACTTCAATAAGGCTTCTCGGCCTGCTTGTGGGAGTTTTTGCCTCTTTTTTGACATTCAAGCTAGGGTCAGAGATGTACAACAAGAAAGTCGGGTTGGGGGCAGCCTTAATCCTTGTGTTTTTGCCTGAAGTGACGTTCTGGCTGGCAAGGGTATCTTTGGATATTTATTCTATGGCAATGTGGCTGGTTATAGGATATTGCTTCTGGATGGGGTATGTCCGGGAAAAGAGCAGATGGCATATTGTGGCTACAGGGGCAGTCTTGGGTGCGGGCATATTCGCATATGAGTCTGTAGGCTTTGCATACCCTTTTATCTTTATATTCCTGCTTGTGACCGAAAGGCTCAAATTCCTGAGGAACAAGAAGTTCTGGATAATGGTGGCAGCTATTGTGATAGCAATGGCACCTATGCTTGTTTATAACCAGGTCAATTTTGGGAACCCATATCCAAGAGTGTTCCAGATGATGGTTTCGCAGTATGCTCCGGTGAGCGGAGAGCCTGCAGCAGATGTTCAGAGGCCTATAGGGGAGATTATTTTTGAAGCTACCCAATACACCAGAAGCTTCCATGTGTATCTTCAGTGGCCGTTTTTCATAGCCTTCCTTTTCGGGCTCATAGGCTTTGCCAACATGTTCCTTGGGTTTGACTACGTATGGAAAAACAAGGATGAGAACCTCAAGAAGAAATTCTATCTCTTCATATGGATGCTTGTTGTCCTAGGCTTTTTTGGCTTTGTCCAGTCCACTACAGCGTTCTATTTTGAGCCGAGGTTCATGTTTGCGCTTTATCCCGTAATGTGCCTTATAACTGCTGATGGCATGGGGAGGATATTCTCTTTTGCAAGGAAGTACAACAGGGAGGTTGCTGTTTTGGCTGTTGCCGCATTGTTTGTTGCAGGGGCATATTACAGCTACGACTTCGGGGCAAAGATGGTTAACTCCAAGAAGGACTCATTCCTGCAGGAAAAGCAGGGTGGGCTTTGGCTTAAGGCAAATACGGCTGAAGGGGAAAAGCTCTTTGGGTGCGGGCTTAGTGTCCCGATAATATACTATTCAGAACGGGAGATGAAGATTTATTCAGGCAATGACCTGGAGGAGGCTAAGGCCAAGATACTTGAGCACAGGCCAAAGTACTACATCGTTGACTTCTTTGATCCAGGATGCAGGCCCACTATACCTTTTGATAACCCGGAAATCTTCACTCCTGTGCAGGCATTCTTCCTTGACCCGAACAGGCAGCAGGCGGTTTACATTATATTCGCAATTAATTACGAGGCGCTTTAGGGCGATTGAATTATATTTTTATGCAAAGCCAGACTGAGTGAAAGGTTTATAAAGGTAAAAGGCTTAAGATTAAATGATGAGTCTGGAACAGAAACTCAATGCAGAATTCTTCAGAAAAGTAGAAGAGCAAACTAGGTACATTGGCAGATGGCAAATATTCGCAAACAGGCTAAAGGTCAGGACTTATAGCATAATAGAACGCACATACATGCATTTCCTTTAAGCTGCTAGGGATATATATTTAAATCCCTAAATAATTCTCTATTTTATGGATGATCTCTTTGGAAGGTATTTAAGCTGCATATATGGTGCCCCGGCAACAGGAAAAACAAACATCTGCTTGCTGCTGGCAGCAAAAGCATCAAAAAGCGGGAAGGTATTTTTCATTGATACTGAAAATACATTCTCTCCTGAGAGAATAAAGGATTTCAATGGCAAGCTCTGCAACATCCTGGTGTTAAAGCCAAAAAATTTCAGGGACCAGTGCACTTCGACAGATAATCTCCTTAAGCTTAAGGATAAGGTAAAGCTTGTAATAGTCGATTCATTGAGCATGCACTACAGGCCATTAATACAGCAAAAAGCTGACATTAACCCCCGACTGTCAAGGCAGCTCAGCATATTGTCGGAAATAGCAAAAGATTCCTGTCCAGTCATAATTACCTGCCAAGTATATGCTAACCTTGAAGGGCAGATAATGCCTGTAGGGGGCAACATGGTAAAGAACTGGTCTTCTGCAGTGATTAACGTAAGG
Organism: Candidatus Woesearchaeota archaeon; assembly: GCA_043818535.1. Lineage (GTDB taxonomy): Archaea > Nanobdellota > Nanobdellia > SCGC-AAA011-G17 > GW2011-AR17 > JBDRFS01. Next base: position 10,079 of record JBDRFS010000041.1, on the reverse strand, counting down.
CAGGAAAGAGATAGAAAGATGATAGTAGAGAAACATCCCAATGGAAAAAGGAATATTGCTTTTGAGATAAACAGCAGAGGCATAGATTTCTTCTAGTGCTTGATCCTCCTAAGCTTATAATAGTTTAGTTTTTTCTTTTTGGAAGCCAGCATTGCAGCTTTTGTTACTAAAGGCCGTCAAGGCTTCCCTTTGGGGCAGGAGAAGCAGGACAGGCTGCTGAAAAGGCTTACAGGCAAAATCCAACCACCCAAAAAAGGCTATAGAAAAGTTTAAATACTTCTTGTCCTTCTAAAAAGTCAGGCTTAATTGAAGCCATTGAGAGTCTTCGGATTCAAGATGGCGGATTTTTAGTCTAGGTTGATAGGTTAGAAGTTAGGGCTTCGGCTTTGATGAAAGGCCTGTCGACCGCCTTTTTGTTTCTGCTCAGGCAACTTGAGATTACTGTTTCTTGCATTGGCGATTCTTGAGGTATTTTGGAATTATATCTTCTCATGAAAAAATCCAGATTAAAGCTTCCTATATCAGGCTGCTCATCATTAAAGCTTAAGCTTGTGCTTTATCAAGTTAGAAAGTTCAGAAAAAGCCATGTGGATAACCTTATTCAGGTCCCAATCTTCTGCCTCAACCTTAAAGATTCCTTTTTTTGACACTGCATTGAGTTTTATATTGTATGTTGCGTTGTTGCCGCCAGAGTTAAGCACCTTAAGGTGGAACTTTATTGCAGCATCAGGCAGAAGGTAATCTATCTTCCCTGCTTCCCTTTTAGAAAGACCCTTTATCGTGCCTACATCCGTATCCTCCAAATCCTTTATTCCTATGTAGGTTATTACAGCCATCTTCCTCACAAATATTTTCTTACCAGCTTTCTCATGGAAAGAACATATTCTACCTTCCTTGCATACTCCCTCTGCTCCTTGCTTGTTGCAGAGAATGTCTTGTTGCGATCTAACCAGTTGCTGCACCTGTCCAATTCCTGCTTAAGCATCTTGTTAAGGTGCCTCTTGTCCGTTATAGGGTTAGTCTTTACAAAAGACAGCAGCATTGCGTATGCAAACTTGTGTTCACCTACTTTTACATCCTCAGGAACGCCCTTTATTAGGGAGTCTTTGAATTCGTCCATATCCTTATTAGTAGTGTTTAAGATTTATATACGTTTCTACTGCCATGGCTTTGCACAAAAATTAAGGCTATTGATTTAGTCTTCAAGATGGAAGCTTATTGCAGTGCCAAAGCTTACCTTGCTGTTGCTATCATACCCGAGATAAGCCCCTATGTCAAGGAACTTCCCTGTGTAGCCAAAGAAAGCATTGCCAGAATGCCGCTTGAATCCTGCCAATGTAAGCTCGTTGATCCTCCCGTAGAGCGCAACTTCAAAGTGTTTCATCTGCTTGGCTATCTCGATCCTGAGCTCAGGATTAAGGCCGACTATCTTCAGTTCAGCGCTTATGTCAAACAGGTCTTTAGGAGTAAGCTTGAGAGCAATGTTGAATGTTACCGGATCCTGGCTAATCTCTGTTCCGCCCCAGTCATATGAAATAATGCCTAAGTCTTCCATGGATACTGCGATCTTCGGCCTGACTGCCTCTGATATTTTCGAGGCGTCTATGATAATGCCCACGTCAAAGAATATGCCATTGCCCCACCCTTCATAGCGCTCCTTGTAAACATCCTCGTTCGCACCAACGTATTCGTCCAATGAGACCTTGTCGTATTTCAGGAAGCGCCTCTTGTATCCTGCTCCGATAAAGGGCTGAAGCGTAATCATGCCTAACATCTCAAAAGGCTTGGTTACTGTTGATTTGATAAAGGTATCATAGTACAATACGCCTTTGATAATCTCCTGGTCTCCGGAGAAGTGCGCTGCATACCCTCTCGGGCCCATCCCAAGCATGCCCCACTTTATCTCTTCTATGCCATTAAGCTTGTAGTCCATCTTGCCCTCAAACCCTCCTTCCAAATGGAGTTCCGTACCTTCTTTGAACTTTGTACCATACTTCATCTTTACCTCGCCAGAGGAGGTTGATCTTATGTTCAGGCCTGTGAATCCATTGATGCCTACTATCAGTTCGTAAAGCTTGTCCATGTTCTCTTTTGAAAAGTCCATTGGCGGGACATCTATCTTATCCACAAAGTCTGTGTATTCAAGGCCATGGTTTATCATCTGGTAGTCTGTTATATGGAGGGAAGTGTCTATATCAAGGTAGCTGTTGTCGAATTTTTTGAACTGGTCTATTAGCTGAGGCCTCCCATCATCAACTTTTGTAAAAGCAATATCTTCTGCTTCTGCTGTTCCTACGTATAGAAGGCCTAAAAGAGCCAGTGGCGTGATAAGTTTTTTCATTTTTTGTGCTAAAAGTTATATTGCGTCTAGCATTACTAGGTTAAATAAGAGGTTTATAAAAGTTTTGCTAGTTTAGGCTAAAATTAGATTAGTTCGCTGTTAAGGTCTGTCCTTAGGGTGTAGTACACATATGAGCGAAAGCAACAGGATTTAGGGATGTAAATCTCTTTGTAGCTGTTTTTTTTCCTGAATCCCCATTCTGCCAAGAAAGGGATATGGGCTGCGCCAAGTATTACTATGTCCGGCTCTTCTTTTTCTAAAATATTAAGGAAGTATGGGTCTCGCTCTATTATACTAACTATTGAGGCCTGTTGCTTTAGGAGCTGTTTCTTTGTTGGCAGCGGCATTGAAACGTGATTCAATAAGCTGCAGAGCATGATCTGGGCTGTGCGGGCGTTTTGCACTAAGTCGTGGTTGTCTCCAGAAATTATATTTCCTCCCCTGCTTATTATGTACCTAGCCATGTCTGAGTAGAATGCCTTGCTTTCTTTGTCAAGGAACTTGCCTGTAAAGGGGTATTTGTGTATTTCCAGCATTACCTTCTTGCCATTTACTTTTTCCTGTTCCAATGCTTCTATTACATCATTGTAATGTCTTAGAGTGTGTGATACCCCTATTAGAAGCGTTTCTTTGCTCATGCTTTAGGTGATTGTTTATGGATTTATAAATTTTTTGAGAAGTTTCGAGGGGTTTTTTGTTGATTGCGAAGAAAGCTTTTATGCCTTGCTTAAAGAACTCCAATTAAAAAATAGAAAAGAAAAGAAAAATGTTTCACTTGCCTACATGCAAAAGAACTAATAGCTCTTCTTCTTTCTGTAGCATTCCTTGCAGAAAACGTCCCTACCCTCTTGGGGCTTGAAAGGGACTTCGCATTCCTGCCCGCACTCAGCGCAAACTGCTTTGTGCATATCTCTTGGACCGCGGTTAAAGCCGCCCTTGTTGAAATCTCCCATATTCTTATATCCTCCGTCTATCTATCTAACAGTGCAAAAACCTACGCCCTGTTATAAATGCAGTAAACACGCTCGACTATATAAACCTTTTTATCCTCTAAAACCAAAATACTTATATAACATGCCACATTACCCCCAAATATTCGCTTAAACAGGTGTTCCCGGGGTTTTCGCGATTAGGAGACAGAAAAATGGAAATTAAAGACGGAAACAAGGTAAAAATAGAATATGAGGGTAAGCTGGAAACTGGAGAGGTATTTGACGCATCAGCAAAGCATGGCCAGCCACTGGAGATAGATGTTGGAAAGCACCAAGTAATACCGGGATTTGAAAAAGCCCTGATAGGCATGAAAAAAGGTGAGGAGAAGGAAATTACCCTCAAGCCAGAAGAAGCTTATGGTCAAAAGAACCCGCAGATGGTGAAAAAGGTGCCAAGAGAGCAACTGCCAAAAGACCAGGAGCCAAAGGCAGGAATGATGCTTATGATAACGCTTCCTACTGGTCAGAATATGCCTGCAATGATTGCGGAAGTAAGCCCAGAGGATGTCACATTAGACCTTAATCACCCTTTGGCAGGAAAAACTTTGATCTTCAAGATTAAAGTTGTTGAGATTTCTTAATTTTTTTCTAATTTTTTCTTACCAAACACTTCCCCCCAAAAAGAAGATAACAACACAGGCTCCTAAACAAAAACCTTTATATAGCACAGCAAGGATATTACCGGTACAATGAAAGATCGCATTGCCACAATCAAGATAGACGTATCAAAAAGGCAAACTTCTTTAGAAGAGACACCATCAAAGGATCTTCCGCTAGAAGAGAAGCTTGGCGGTTTTGGCAAATCCACCAATGACATACAAGAACACCTTAAGCAGAACCCAGACTTAAGAGACGCTTACGACGAAAGGAACATGCTATGCTTGGACATAGGATGCTTCACAGGTAGCAGGATAGCAACATCAAAAAGGACAATAATCTCAGGCCTGAGCCCGTTAAAGACAAGCAAGGCAGGCAATAACGGCATATACTACTCAGCAGCCAGCGGAGGGCTAGGCCCGAAGATAAGGGACTGCAACCTGGACGCAATACGCATAATAGGCAAAAGTGAGGAGCCTACCTATATAGTGATAGACAACGGCCAAGTATCGTTTGAGAATGCATCAGAGCTTGTGGGCAAGACAACTGACGAGAAAATAACAATGCTTGCAACCAAGCACGAAAAAGCAGTATTTGCAGTCATAGGCCCTGCAGGGGAAAATAGGGCAAGGCTCGCGAACATAGCTTTCAGCACAAATGACCAGGTCAAGAACAAGAGCAGGCACATGAGGTTTGCCGGACGGGGAGGCATGGGTGCTGTTATGGGAAGCAAGAACCTGCTTGCCATAGTGGCCAGAGGGAAAAGGAACTGGCAGGAAGTCGGAGATGTAAAAAAGCTCAACTTGGAAATTGCAAAAGGCGACAAGACAAAAAAGTACAGGGAGCAGGGAACGTTCTTTGGAAATTTCGCCAAGATGGAAAGGCTAGGGGTAGGCATACACAACAACTTCTCAAAAGGCTATGACCCTAAAACAGAAGCACTTCTAAAGGAGAACCTTATTGAGGCGGGGTATGAGATAAAAGACAAGGGCTGCCTTGGATGCCCGATAAGATGCTGGAAAGAGCTAAGGAAAGACGGAACGGTCTTTGGGAAAATAGACTTCGAGCCTACAGAGCTTTTAGGCCCCAATTTAGGCATAAGCAACATTGAGGAGATAGCACAGCTGATAAACCTATCTGACAGCTTAGGAATAGACTCAATATCAGCAGGAGTCTGCCTGGGCTATGAGATGGAAAATCAAGGGACGTTCTCCGACTTTGAGTTTGCAAAAAAACTGTTAGAAGAGATAGGCAACGGCACGCATCCGCTTAAGGAAGGCGTCATGCGTTACTCAAACAGCGCACCAAATGCAATGCAGGTTAAAGGCATTGAAATGGCTGCCTATCCTGGTAGTTTGAATCCGGGATATGCATTTGCAATCGCAGGCCCGCACATGTCAATAGACACATACAACAGGGCATGGTACCCTAATGCAACAAACAGTGTTGAGGAATGGGTAGAGAATATCTTTAGGGGATCTAACATGATACTTTATGACATGCATGGCCTCTGCAAGTTTGCCAAGGCAGGGTTTGAGGATGTTGCAAAGCTGTATGAAAACATTTATGGCGAGAAAATAACTGCCAATGATCTCAAGGAGACGGCAAGGAAGGTCAACCTGAGGGCGAGGATGATTGATTTCAGCCTTGGCTTTACAGAAGACGATGATGTGCTTCCTGAAAACTGCTTTAATGATTATGGGAGTGCGGTCAGGCATTTCAATACAAAGGAGTTCTTTGAGGAAGTGAAGAAGGGCGTCTATGAGAAGTTTAAGGATATCAAATTATAGTAGAAGCCCGGGATGCTTTGCTTTTTAGCCGTGGAAAGGATTTCTGCATAAGCAAAAGCTTAAATAACTTAACCTTCTACACTAATGAGCAATATGAAACAAAAAAGAAGACCTTTTTTATCACAAGTCGTAGGCAACCTGGCCAAGGTAGGATTAGGCATGTACGTAGGATACATGGACGGCAAGGGCATCCCATTAGATCCGACAATGAAGTACCTTATACTTGCAGCTCCTGCCACAGTTACAGCAGCGACAATCAGCATTGGCATGTCTTTCGCAAAGGATAGCGTGAGCAAGGCATTGAACAGCTCAGACCTTGAGCAGAAGCTTGAAAAGGAGCTCGGAAAGGAAGAGGCAGAGAAAGAGATGGAGCGAATGCAGGACTTTGTAGAGAATGCAAGCATAGCAAAGGAAACAGCACTGGGCGCAGGAATCACTGCACTAAAGACAGGCATAGGCTATGCGGCAGGATACTTCCTGGCACCAATTATTTGATTTTTTCCTTTAAAAAACTTCCACACAAACAATTCAGGCTAATGCGGACTGCTTAAATATACCCTTCTCCAAGTTCCTGCAGCATCTTTTTCCCTTCTTCAGAGCAAAAGAATTCCCTAGCCCTTGAAAAGATATCTATCAAAGAAGCGCTCAAGGCGTTCTTAAGGTCCATTGGATGCAGCTTGTTCTCGCTAAAAGCCTTTTCCAGCTCTTCATAGCTGTTAAAATCAAGATTCCCTCCAAACTTCTCAGGCCTCTTAATCTCAAGTTTCCCCTGCACAGGAAACAGTATGTACTTGCATAGCTGCAACATTGGATTATCCTCCACAACTCCAGCCTCGCAGTATGCATTGGATATCTTCTTTTTAATCATGTCCTCTGAATCATAAACCTTGATGTGGCTCATTGGCTCTGAAGCGCTCATCTTGGCTCCAGGTCCCTTCAGCCCTACAACAAGAGGCGTCATGATCTCAACCCTGGGCTTGTAGCCTACCTTGGGAAGATATTCCCTTGCAAACACCATGATGTGGCGCTGGTCCACTCCGCCAAGCTGGATGTCAACGTCAAGATACTGCTCATCCAGGGCCTGCATTATCGGATAGATCAATTCACTAACCTTGGGATTTTTCATCCTGGTGACTTCAGAAGCAGCACGGGTAGCCCTTGAAACAGTGGACATTGTTGCAATCTTAAGCACATCTGTCTGGTAGTCCTTATTCATCTGGAAACTGCTGCCAGTAACAAACTCAGGAACTTCCTTCCATGGGAAAGCAAGCTCAATGCACTTCTTGTAATATGCAGCCCTTTTCTCCAACTCTTCCCACGGGGTCTTTAAGTCGTCTAATGCTGCGTGAATGTCAGCTACGAGAATCTTTGTCTTAATGCCGGCATTGGAAAAGTCAAAGACCTTGCTAAGAGGGACAAGGTATCCCATATGGAACTGGCCAGTAGGGGCAATGCCATAGTAAGCCCCAATCTTATCTTTCTTAAGCAGCTCCTTGAGCTCATCCTCTGTGAGTATTTCTTCAGTATTCCTTTTTACTAATTCAAACTTGTCCATATCATAGAAGGAAAGAAGGGAGTTTTAAATAGTTTTCTACTTTACAAATTCTACATTTTCTAACTCTTTAAAACCGTTATCTCCAGTAAGGAACTTTATGTTTAATCTCCTTGAAAAAATATATCCTATGCAATCAACATATGAGAGTTTTTTATCTTTATTTTTCAGCTTAAAAACCATGGCTTCTTTTATGAGGGAATCATTTATCTTAACCACAAATTTATCAAAAGATGCAAAAAAATGTTCTGCCCTTTTCAAACCTTCTGTCCTTAACAATGTATAATACAGCTCCATGATATTTAATTTGGCGGTCATTATGCCATGATTTGAGGCATAGTCGTAATACTTGGGATTGCCTTTGATAATTTCTAGGAAGGCATATGTATCATAAAAATAGGTTATTTTCCCCATCCTTCCCTCGCAATATCTTTAAGCTTTTGGGCTGAGAGTTTAGTTTTCAATGTTCCAAATAACGGCCTTAGGTCTCCAACTTTAACAGCTTCTAAGAGTAATTTATCATTTGGCTTGAGCTTCTTCTCCCCTACAAACTCTTTTGGGAGAATAACAGCCAACGAGTTTCCCCATTTCTTTACAATTACTTCGGTTGCCATAAGTGATACATTAGTATCATCCATATATAACCCTTTCGCTTTCATAAAAACCTCCTTATAAGCACCACTACAATGATTATAAGTATCCCGCCCAGTGCACATATTATTATGCCCCTGAGCGGGAGTCCTGTTCTGGCATTTAAGAGGTTAAGCAGTCCTTTTTTCTCTTCAGGCTCTACCCCTATGGCGGCAGAGCTGACAATGTTGCTTTGTGTGATTTCGTCAATGTAAAGCGTTTTCAGTTCCTTCCCATGTTGAGTGATTACGATCTGCTTTTGTCTTGGCTCGAGATCAAAGCTTGAAGGCTTCCCACCATCAACAGCATAGCTTGCCTTCTCATCCAAAGTGTTGATAACTATCACGCTGTCCTTTCCAGCTTCCAATACAGCCGGAGCGACAGTTACTGCTCCTGCAAGAGGGATTAACAAAAGAAAAAGAAAAAAAAATCTCATACTGCCCTCGCTACTATCCTTACCTTTCCAGAATAGGAGGCTGCCTTGGTGGCTTCTGGCACGTTTATCCTGAACTGCAGCTCAGAAGAGTTTCCTGCGCCAACCTCCAGCCCCGAGGGCTCTGCATCTGTTGCAAGAGCTTTCCATTCTCCTATTGCATTATACTCCAATGCTGATGTTGGCAGTGTAGAGTTCCCTGCAGAAAGCCCAGTGCCTTCAACCTCTAGCTGAATTGCTACATTGCCATCGTTAACTACAGTTACGCCCACTGGCAGTGTAACGTTTCCTGGAACTATCGCCTGAAAGGTTATGGAAGATGGCAGGATTGAGGTTGAGAGCACAGACAGGTACTCAAACTCGATCTCCCTAAAGGCAGTTGAACTGCTGTCAGAGGCTGCAATTGTCAGGGTATGCGTTCCTGCTGCAAGCGAAGACGGCAGCTCAAAGCTTGCTGCAAACGAGGCAGTGGTGTTGGTTGCATTAACTAAGTATAGGCTGTAATTCATGCCTAAAATGCTTGCAGTCACAGCCACCAAATCATCTGCGCCGTTCAGGTCCTCTACAATAACCTCCAGACTTATGTTCTCTCCTGGAATGGCTTGTGTCCCATCATCCGGAAGCACGTCGCTCATGTGTGCAGAAACTATTACTGGAGATATGTCCAGAATAGTGGCGCTTACTGTTAGCTCATTGCCTGAAGAGGAGCCTTCCCCCCTTCCAGGAGTTCCGTCCTGCCTGCCTTCCTCCCAGTTGTCAGCAGTGTTTGGGAGGCTGTAGTTTATCCTCACTATTGGTTTGCCGTTTTCATTGCCTCCAATTGCTGAGGTGTAGTGGAAGACCTCTGAGCTATTGCCGTCTGAAAGGTTTATTGTGTCTTCTGAGTCGGCAAGGGAAAAATAGCCGTCTGCTGCCAGGAATCCGTCATCGGAATCCCAGACGCCGTCATTGTTCCCCCAATAGCTCTCAAAGCTTTCTGTGTCTGTGTCAGTGCCATCAACCAGCTCCCTTGCAAGGACTATATACTGGCCGGGCTGCAATACCACATCATCAAAGCTGTTGCCGTCAACCTCCCATTCTGCAAGGTCTATTGCAGTGTCTCCATCATTGTAGAGCTCTATCCACTCGCTGTCTGTCTGCGAGGGAGTTTGCGTCGGTGCGTACATAACCTCTGTTAGCAGAAGTCCTGCTTCTGCGCTGTTTGCTAATGCCAGGAACAGGAAAAATATAAGCACTTTTTTCATGCTTACACCTCCTGTTTTTTTGTTGTTCTATTCAAAGAAAAAGAAAGTTTATAATGATTGCTAAAAAAAACAGGGTGGTTTTCCGACGATGGTGGAAATCTTTCAGAACTATAAGGCGGAGAAATAGCAGACAGGACGTGCTGCTAAAGAGGCATATAAAACTTGCAGAAAGAATCCTTAACTTCAAGGCCTATCTCAAAGCCGCATTTCTTGTAGAAGTTTCCGGTTTTGTACTCGTAAAAGGTGTAAACCAAAAGCCTTGATTTCCCCTGCAATCTTGCAAAATCCCTTGCGTACTCCACCAGCATCCTTCCCAACCCAGAATATTGCCTATCTCTTCTAACAGCTATAGCTTCGATAAGTAAACTATGATACACAAAAACAATCCCAATCGCAGCAAGCTACGGGGCATTATGCTTTTGTTTAATCACTTGTCCCTGAACTCATCCTCAATTCCGATAAATTGGCTTTGGAATCATCACTCGGAATGTATGGTTGGT
>JBDRFS010000040.1:0-2629 GCA_043818535.1 Candidatus Woesearchaeota archaeon | reverse complement strand
GGAACCACGGAAACTTTTATTTGCATCCAATCATTCCAAAAACAAAAGCAGATACATTAATCCGACACCAATAATCAAAAATATCATTTGCATGATGGATCTGGATGGTTTGGTAACTTTGTGTAATTCGGGTATCAGGTCAGAGGAAGCTATGTAAATAAAGCTGCCTATGGCAAATGGCAGGATAAAATTCTTTATCGAGGCTATATAAGATCCTATGAGGAGACAAATGACCACCCCTGCAACAGACGCAAGAGCTGTAACAAAGTTCAAGAGTATGGCCTTGTTCCTCCTAAAGCCCCCGTGTATCAAGACACCAAAGTCTCCTATTTCCTGAGGTATCTCATGAAACGCAACTGCAAGTGTTGTGGCAACGCCAAGGTTCAAAGAAGAAAGATAACTGGCCCCTATTATCAGACCGTCAATAAAATTGTGAACTGCATCCCCGATTAGGTTCATTATTGCAAAGGGGTGCGGATGATTGGTTGAAGTGGGAATGTGGCAATGTCTCCACTGTACAAACTTCTCAATGGCAAACGAACTTATTATTCCCAGCAATATTAACAGGGACATATCCAGACTGCTGTTCAATTCTATCGACTCTGGCAACAAATGTAATAGAGAGTCTCCCAAAAGACCGCCAACAGAAAAACTAACAAAATAAGTCAATATTTCTTTCAGGTTGCTCTCCTTTATTGTGAATGTCAACAGACCTATCAGAGAAATGAGACTTATCAGAACCACGCTAAATATACTGTAAAGCCAAATCATGTTTATCTTTTGTATTTGGCTATTTGCTTGTAAGTGTCAACATGCGTCAAGAACAAAGCTCTGCAGCAATATTTTTTAAGACCCAGCTCGTCCAGAACCTTTTTTGGCTCCTCTCCTGCTTGGGTTCTCTTGTTGTACTCTTCCCACAGATGTGCAACAACTTTACCACAACTCATGCAACGAACGGGAATAATCATATCAACAACCTTTATATGATATTTATTGAGATTATTTAAACCTTAATTTAATTTAAAAAGTATTTATTTTTACCTCTCCTTAAGTTATTTATGGGAGAAAGAAGTAATTCCATTGGCTATAGTGTTGTGTTAGAAGTTGCAGGTGATAATGACACTCTAACAAACACAGATGGTTGGAAATTCAAGTCATATGCTAGTGGAAATAATAGTAGGTTTCTGGGGAAAGTAGCAAGGACCGAAATAGAAAAACAGCCAGGAATGCCTATTTCAGTAGCAAAGGATATTGAGGATAAAATCAAAGTAAATGATGTGAACGGTATCTACCTTGATTTTTTCAATGTTGTAATACCAGTTAACCAATATGCCAGCAGAGCGATAGAGTTCCTGAAAAAAGCCGGAGAAAGCATAGACAATCCTGTCAATCCGGAAGAGCTTAACCAAAAAATGTTTAGATTGGAACAAGGTTTGAAAAGTATCTTTTCTGACTATCAAAGTAAATAATCATATTTTAACAAAAGAAAGGTAGCAATATCTTATCTCTTTGATCTCTGCTTGTGCCTTCTTGGGCCAGCGCTGCTCCTTGATGGCTTGTGCATCTCTGTTCTTCTTGCATCAGCAACCAGCAAAGTCCTGTCATAACTTAGGAACTTTTCCTTTAGGGTCTTGTTATTCTCCACCAGGGCTCTGGCTATTGCCTGCCTAACAGCAGATGCCTGACCGAAAACCCCGCCGCCCTTTACATTGACTGTTATGTCTATGTTCTTAAAGTCAGCTTCAGCCACTATCAGCGGCTCCTCCATTAGAAGCTTCAACTTCTCTGGCTGGATGCTATTCAAAGGTCTGTTATTTATTATAATTTCTCCCGTCCCTGGCTTTAGGACTGCCCTTGCTATTGCTCTCTTTCTCTTGCCAGTTTTCTGTATTACTGTTTTCTTTTTAGCCAAGCTTAGCACCTAGTTTTATTGCTATTTTCTCCAAAGTTATGAATTTGCAGCTAAGGTCATCAGATGTCTTGCCTAATTTCTGACCCTTTAGATCATCAGGATTGCCCATAAAAACTTTTAATTTTTTAAAGGCTTTGCTACCTCTTTCCTTTTTGTAGGGCAGCATACCTCTCACAGTTCTCTTCAGCATCCTATCAGGGTATCTTGAAAGGAATGGTCCCTTGTGCGGGTCACCCCTCTCTCTCTTTTCCTTGAACCTGTTAAAGACTGCAAGCGGGTCACCAGTGACAACTATCTTTTCAGCGTTTATCACAATAATAGACTCGCCCCTTAGCAGTTCTTTTGCAAGCTTTGCTGCCAATCTTCCTAATACTGCGCCTTGAGCATCAACAATCATCAAATCACTATCCTAACACTAGTCCCCTTTGGGTTCTTTTCTACCAACTCGCCTATTGACATGGTCTTACCGCCTGCTTTGTTTACCTTCTCTATTGCAGCCATTGAAAAGTTAGCTGCGACAACAGTCAGAGGCTTACTCAAGCTTCCTGACGATAAAACTTTTCCCGGAACAACTACTGTCTCATTGTCCTTGCAAACCCTGTTCAGCTTTGAGAGGTTGACTTCTGGGTTAATCCTTCTTGAAGACTCTAGCTTGTCAGCTACCTCTAGCAAAAAGGGTATTTTTTCCTTGTGACCCTTTTCCCTCATAGTCTCTAT
>JBDRFS010000039.1:0-10372 GCA_043818535.1 Candidatus Woesearchaeota archaeon | reverse complement strand
AGTAAAAAAGAAACATATCAACGAGATATCTGAACTATTTGACTCATACAAGATTAAATTTAAAATTCGTGAAATAAAACTAAAAAAAGATGACTTTGAAAAAAAACAGTTTTTATGAAATTAGGGTGCGGAATGTGTGATTAAAGTATTTCATACATTCTTTATGCTTTGGTTGCTTAAAGATTATTTCTATGAAAATCGAGCTGTCCACAAAGTGCCTTTGAAGGTTTTCCCACCTTTTCTTTAATGCCTTTTTTGTCTTCTTTTTCATTAACAACTCAGAGAAAAAGATTCTTAATAAGATTTGCTAAAATATTTCGGAATGTTTCCGAAGAATAAAAAGAAAAAGAAATTATTTCTCGTACTTCGCCTTCCAGTCCTTCAAGTGGCTCAGCATCCCGAGCTTAAGATAGCCCATGTCAAGGAGAGGCTTTGCCTTAAAAAGGTTCTCCGGAGTCAGAGGCTGGTTCCTGCCATCCTTAGTTATTTGCTCTATTGTCCCATTGCAGTCTTGGTCACTGATAACCACAGGCTCACTTTCTTCCTTTAGTGATACCATGCAGACTTTCTCTTCCCCTATGTTTATATACACTCCAACAAGGGGAGACTCCTCATCTTTCGGTATTGCAACAAAGCCGAACCTGCATTCCTTGTAGACTGTTGTCTTGCTTTCAACTGTGTCTCCAATTGTGTCTATTGCAAACCTGGCACAACTGCTGCAGCTATTAAGTCCTAAAGACAATGCTGCTGTCAATGCCAATAATCCTATTTTCTTTTTCATTAAAACACCTCCTAAACTGTAAGATAACAAACCAAGAGATTTATATACTTTGTGCAAAAAAAACAGCCATTTCACAAAAAGCTTTTTATACTACCTAAAATAGAAGCTCCATTCATGAAAACCTGGAAGAAGTGCATCGTGCTAGGAAGCCTACTAGGCATAGCCCTAGGCAACCAGTACCTCACAAAGGAAAGCGAAGAGCCAGCAGAAGAAACAAGCACTTCCACGCAAATAACCACAAAACATCACGGGCTTCTAAACCACATGGGCAGCTGGATGCAGCAGCTGGATGACATGAGCTTCATAACAGGCTACATTGCAAGCAAAAAATACCTGGAAGCTGCTGAAGAGTTTGAAAACAGGCAGTATTACGAAGAAGCAGGATTCCTCTACTACAACCTTGCAGAGCTCTGCCACAGGAACGAGCTAAGGGCGCAGTATGACAGCAATGAAGAGATGGAAGAGCTTCTGTTCGAGGCAAAGGAGACCCACTTGGATGATGTCAACTTCATCTATTCCCTGATAATTGACGATAATGAGGATATTGACTTCGACTTCCAGAACCCTATTAATTCCAAAGAAGAGTTCCCATTAACAATAGAGCAAAGCATTTCCTACGAAGAAAGCGAGGAGCTCTGCCGGCAGCTAAAAGAAAAGTTCAAAAGCGATTCTGTTTACAAGAAGGCTTCTGAAAAAGCAGTAGAGCTCTTTAATGATTATGGGATGCCAGGCAAGGCTGCAGACATTTACCTCAACTTCCACAGGTTCCAGGAAGCAGTAGAGCTTTACGAGCAGGACTCGGACTTTAGAAAGGCTGCCTATGCAAAAGTTCTCGAGGCAGAGGCGCATTACGATAATGACCCAATAAAGCTTAAGCAAGCTTATGGTTATGCAATGGAACATGAAGCCTATGATGTGGCTGTGATGGCGCAGGAAAGCATGAAGGACTATGAGGGGGTAGTCAGCACAGTAGAAGAGATCATACTTGATCACGGATTTGAAGTTAAAGATATCTGGAAGCTTCCAAAAGACACAAAGGAATCCTATTATGAGGCATTGGGCATGACAGGGCAGAAGCACAAGCTTGATACCCTTTTAGAAGCTGGAGAAAAGAATTTTTACCTGGACTTGTGGATTGCGTGGCTTGAGGATCCAGATATATTCTAGAACGGTCTCCAGACTGTCAGATTCCTCTCGTATTCAATCAGTCCAAAAGGCTTCTCCAAGAAATAATCAGTTGCCTTTAAGCCCAGGCCAGACAAAACCTCTCTTATCTGCCCTGTGTCCTTGGCATGGTTGGTTATTATAACGCCTCCTTGTTTCAAGGCTGAGATATCGTCCATGAACACTTTCTTAAGCTCATCATCCGTGATAGGCACAAACCATTCTTCTCTTGAATGCTTCCTTATATTCTCATGGATCTCAACAGCACCTAATCCAAGCTTTTTTCCCTTTTCCCTCTCCTGCCCTATGCATTCCAGATATTTTTTCTCCCTTTCATCGTCAAATGCCTGCAGGCACTTTGCAGCAGCCCCCCAGTAGACTATTGCATCCAGTTCTTGGGCAAAATCAGAGACCTTGCTCCTGTAGACATTCACATTGGAGAAATAGGGCACCCTGTCAGCAAAACCCTCAGGATCAAGGTTCCAGCAATCTGCAAAAGTCTCTGCCCTTTCAAAGTAAGCTTCTGATGAGTCTCCAAGGTTAAGGATTTTGTAGTCGAGCTTTTCCTTGAAATATTGGTAAAACATTAAGGCAGGCTTGGGAGTGTTGCCGGCAAGCTTTTCTACAATCTTGCAGCCTATTTTCTCATTAAGGAGTATCTCTTCAAAATCACCTGCTATTTCCATACTATTAATATTGTCTGGATTCTATTTAAGATTTGTTAATTGTTTCTTGAGGATACTTTCTTGGTGATTCGTTTAAATTAGCAGCCAGAATTGGCTTGGATTGTTGGAAGGGACCGTTAAATATTCCCCTTAATCTCCCCAGCCTTCAAAATCCCCTTCTCTGTAATATAGCCAGTAATATACTCATGTGGCGTAACGTCAAACGCAATGTTTAATGCTTTGCACCCTTTTGGGGCTATGCCCACTGTCTCTATCAACCCGCCAAACTCTCCAGTGACTGTAAGAACCTCACTCTGGTCCCTTTCCTCTATAGGGATTCCATCCCCATCCTCCAAGCTCAAGTCAAAGGTTGTAGAGGGAGCTGCTATGTAGAAAGGAACATTGTTCTCTTTTGCGCAGACAGCCTTCATGTAAGTGCCTATCTTGTTTGCCGTGTCGCCATTAGCAGCAATCCTGTCAGCCCCTGTGATGACCATGTCAACTTTTCCAGCCTTTATCAAAGCTCCTGAAGCGTTATCAGCAATAACCTTGCACTCAACCCCCTCGTTCATCATCTCCCAGGCAGTAAGGTTTGAACCTTGAAGCCTTGGCCTGGTCTCGCTAACATAAACCAAAAGGCTCTTGCCCTCACGATGAGCAGCATATATAGGGGAAGAAGCAGAACCCCAGTCAACAAAAGCAAGCCAGCCGGCATTGCAGTGCGTCATTATATTGAAGCCGTCCTTAATGAGCTTGGAGCCATGCACCCCTATCATCCTGCAGTTCTCTGCGTCCTCGTCAGCAACAGCCTGCGCTTCTTTTATGGCTATTTCCACTGCCTCGTCAATTGTCTTAGTACTGGCAATGGCATTGTAAAGCCTTTCAGTAGCATAGAAAAGGTTTCTTGCTGTAGGCCTTGTAGACTCAATCTCTTCCTTGGCCTTATTGATATTCATTACAAAAGTAGTAATGTCCTTTGTTTTGGAATACTGCATTGCTGCCTGTGCCATTGCATAGCCTGCTGTGGCCCCAATTAATCCTGCACCGCTGACCCACATGTCCTTTATTGCTATGCATGTGTCCTTGTAGGTCTTTAGCTTGACTTCCTCATAGCTGTGCGGCAATGCTCCCAATCTCTGGTTGATTATGACTACGTCGGAATCTTCCATCCATACTGTCCTTTTGTCTTTTCCATTGACTTTCATTTTAATGCTAGGTATGAAGTAAGGGTTTAAATAATTTTTTATAATCACTTCTTGGAAACAATGAATTCGAGACTCTTCTTGTCTTTTGAGATCTTGGCAGAAATACGGAAGCTCTTCTTATCCCCATCTAATGTTAACGCAGGGTAAGCTATAGTTGCTGTTTTGACTGCGCGGACTTTACAAGTAACTTCATTCCTAGCTGGCTTGAAATGCTTGTAACTCTCTGACTTGAAGAATTCCTGGTCTGCCTTATCTCTCGCCTCTTTAGAAGACATTGCAACGAGAACATACTCTTCGCTAATAGTTGAGGGCCTATCAAAAAAGACCTCAAAGCTATACGCCAATTCCCATAATGTATATTCTTTTATCATGATTTATGGGCCCGGCGAGATTCGAACTCACGACCCCTCGATTTGTGAGCGCAGGAGTATTGCATCTCAAGCGCCTATCAGTCGAGTGCTCTAGCCAGGCTAAGCCACGGGCCCTCAGTGCTTTAATAGAATAGCAATTGTTTATAAAACTTTTGGGCGACAAGTCCAGAAAGCACGTAATGCCTGTATTAGAAAGCAGCCATGGCCATAAGCAGGATTAAGAAGAAAAAAAGCGTGCTGCTAAAGCAAGGCACAAAGTTTATAATACCCTAAGGCACTAAACAATTATGATAAGCTTAACAGGAATCAAGGACTTCATGCAGTACAACCTTGGAACAGCCATAATGGTCATTGCCATACTTCTTGCAACCATAGTTATTGCCAGGCTAGTAAAAAGGTTCGTCCTCACAAAGTTTGAGAAGAGCTCAAAAAGCCTGAAAGTCGACCATACGCAATTCATCTTCCTAAGGCATTTCTTCACTGCAATGATATATATTATAGGCATTGGAATTGCAGTCTACACAATACCATCATTCAAGAACATTTCGCTTTCCCTGTTTGCGAGCGCAGGCGTGCTTGCAGTAGTGATTGGCTTTGCCTCGCAGAAAGCAGTGTCAAACATAATAGGGGGCATATTCATCGCAATATTCAGGCCGTTCAGGGTTGGCGATATTGTCAAGTTCAGCGACAGGACAGGAGTTGTCGAGGACATTAACTTGAGGCACACTATAATAAGGAACTTTGAGAACAAGAGGATTATAGTGCCCAATGCCATTATAAGCGAGGAAGTCATAGAAAACTACAACATAAACGATGAAAAGATATGCCGCTTCGTAGAGTTTGGAATAAGCTACGATTCGGATGTGGACAAGGCCATGAGAATAATGCAGCAGGAAGCAATGAAGCACCCGGATTTCCTTGACAACAGGAGCGAGGAAGACAAGAAGGAGGGCAAGCCTGCTGTGGAAGTGAGGGTTCTGGGCTTCGGGGACTCATCAGTAAACCTCAGGGCATGGGTCTGGGCCAAAAACTCAAAGAAAGCATTCAGGCTAGGCTGTGACTTAAACAAAAGCATAAAGAAGAGCTTTGACAAGGCAGGCATAGAAATCCCTTTCCCATACAGGACTATTGTATTCAAAGGAAGGGCAAGGAAGAGGAAATCTTAGGCTGGAGATGCAACCAAGGCAAACGGCTGCATCCCGGGCTTTCTGAGCCTTACTGCCTTGACAGTTATAATGTAAGTCCCTTCTTCCGCAGCATTTGCCACAACCTTCTCCACAACATTGTTGTTCAGCCTTTGATTTTTCGCAGCAGGGTTTTCTATTGAATTCCCATTCCTGAAAAAAGTATTCCCTAAGTACCTCTTTCCAGAAGGTGAGATTACTTCAAGGTCTAGGTCATTCTGCAGAGCTTCTGGAGGAGGATCTGTCCATGCTAGCGTAACTTTCGCCTGTCCGGACAGCCTTACCTTAAATTCCTTCTTTTGCCCTGTCTGCCCAAGGCTATTATTGTCAGAGAACCATAAGCTCTTATAATTGCCGCGGGGAAAAAGTGATGAGCTTATGTTAACAAGCCCCCAACCCTCACACATGTTTGGATAGCCTAGGCATGATATGTTTATTTCTGGCCTGTAAGCAAATTCTAGCATCTGGTCAGGCAAGTCTTCTGCACCATTAATCAATGTTGCCTTTATAAGCGCTGAACTTGGGTGTTCATAATTCTTAAGCTTGCGGTAGTATTCCCTTGTTATGGCTACAAGCCCGGCCACATGCGGCGCAGCCATGCTTGTCCCGCTGTTAAACAAGTATTTTGTGCCCTCTTCACTGGAGCTATCTTGCAATTGAGAAGCCATTGCCAAGCATTTCAGCTTTGAGAACCCAGTTTTAGTTTCGTAGACCTCATCGCCTATTACTTTTCTTGCCGATGTGGAGCCAATGCATTCGGATGACTTTGCTGAAAGCACCCAAGTCCCAGGGGCAACAATGTCAGGCTTTACTCTTCCTGAACTATCATCCCCCATGCTGCTGAAAGTGGCAATTTGCCATGGGCTATTTTGATTTGGCACATCAGGCCTTGAAGTCTGGGATGCTCCAACTGTAATGATATTCTTTGCCCTTGCATTGCTGCCTAATGAGTCCCCTCCTCTCTGCCTCACCTCGCCTTCATCATCAAGGAACTTAAAATTAGCATAATTCCCTGAAGAAAAAATTACTACGGCTTCCTTATTGTCATAAAGGTACTGGTCTATGCCCTTCACTTTAGGCGTATACTTTCCCTGGCAAACGCCCCAGCTGTTTGTGTGTATAATTGATCCAGGAAAAAGCGAATAGACTTTTGAAGGCAGGCCACTCATACCCATTGCCGGATATGCCCTTCTCAGCACTTTCTTCTCTGCAGGGTCTGCCTCGGCCTTTCCAAAGCAGTAGTTTGGCGAAGGCTTAGTCATGCCCCTTAACTTTTTTTCTGCAGAGGCCTTTGCAGGAATCTCATTTCCTATTGCCTGGAATACTAGCTTAGCTCCAGGAGCAGCCCCTTTTACTTTCCCATCTGAAGAAGCACCGGTGCCAACTGCGATGGCAGCTACATGCGTGCCATGGCCCGTAAGGTCCCTTGTTGTTCCTGTCCCAAAGTCCTCAATGGTGATTACCCTCCCCTTAAGGTCGTCATGAAGCGTATTAATGTCTCCAGTATCCAGGCCAGTGTCTGCAATTGTGATTATCTCTCCCCCCCCATTAAGTGGCCCAGAATTAACAACATCTGCTGCACCAGTAATTCCTGAGACATACTCGTCATTATACAAGTAAGTTGGAGATGGAGTGATGAGGCTTAAGTCTGGCATCATGATTATATCCAGAATATGCTCCCTTGATACTTCGGCAATAAGCATGTTGCTGTCCTTTACGCTCACTTCTGCACCCATTGCCTCCAGAGCATCTTTTATGCTTCCTGTATTGGCATAAGTGTACACTTCCAGCGAAACGTTTTCCCCGCTGATTATTGACTTATCAGCATTAAGGATCCTCCCTACAAACAGGTCAGGCGATATACGGTTTATCGGCTGGTATATCCCGGAAGCCCTTACGCCTTCATTGTCCTTTATCTCTTCAAGGCTTGCTCTTGTCCTTAAGATGTGGGTATCCCTATCAAAGTAGTCCACTTCCTCAGCTCCTAGTGATTCAAGAAGCGCTTCAAAACCCGAGTAGTCAAAGTCATCCCTCATCTGGACAAAATAATACCCTGTTTCATTAGAAGTGACTATCTCAATGGCATATCTCTCTTCTTCAAGGAGAGGGTCAAAAACTCCTGCCCTAAAGAAGATATTCTTGTCGCAAGCATAGCCCCTACCATCATTATCTCTATCATACTGATCTGGATTATAGGTTTCCGGACAATTGTCAATCTCATTCAAGACATTGTCATAATCCATGTCTGATGAGCATCCTGAAACCAGCAGAGCAAGTAAAATTGCAAGCAGCGCAAAAGCCTTCATATAATTGATTATTCCCTAAACCTTTAAAAATCTGCTGATAGCCATTACTGTGTGCATGTGAAATCTGGCGAACATTGGCTTAAAAAGGAATAGAAAGCTGGCTGCCTATCTTCTAATCCCCCTTCTTTTTTATAACAATAACTTCCCTTACAAGAAGGCTTCCGCAGCCCTTGTCGAACCACCTCTCCTTAAACCACGCTATCTTATGCTCCCTTATCTTTCCAAAATTCGGGTCAGCAAGGAATATGCTGTTCCTCCTGAATCCCACGACAACAGAATAGTGGCTTGCGCCCTCGGGGGAAAACCATCCTACAATCGGGGGGGTTCCTTTCTTAACCCATTTTTTCAGCTCTGCAACAGAGCACTTTTCCTTTGAGTAAGCATTGAAGCCAAGCTTTCTTGCAGCCTTCAGCATGTCCTTTTCAAGGCAGCCTTTCCTCTTGCTGGCCTTGGCTAATTTTGCCAGCGTGCGCTCAGACTTCTCCACGCCATAAGCTGAAAAGACCATCTTCAGGGAAGCCGGGCCGCAATACCCGGTTGACTGCTTAAACGGCTTGAGCTTTATCATCGTTCTCTCAAGTGTGGAAATTGCTTACTCGCACTTCTCGCACGAATCCTTGAAGCATATACATTCAGGCTCGTAATATTCCTTAGGATGCTTGCAAGACGGGCATTTTTGTGGTGGCTCTGTGCTTTCGTGTATGTAGCCGCACTTGCTGCACTTCCACCTTATTGGCTTGGACCTCTTGTATAATGTCCCTTCCTGCAGCATCTTGAGGATTTTCCTATACCTTCCCTCATGCTCCTTCTCAACCTTGGATATGTTCTTAAACAAGATAGCTGCCTCATTATTGCCCTCTTCTTCAGCATCCTTGGCAAAAGCAGGATACATCTCGCTGTTCTCGTAGTGCTCGCCTTCTATTGCAGCCTTGAGGTTGGCTTCAGTGTCCCCAATGCCTTTAAGCAATTTAAACTCGTCCTTGGCGTGCTGCTTCTCGTTCAGGGCAGTTTCCTCAAATATCCTTGCTATGTAATGGTACCCCTGGTTCCTTGCGACTTTAGCGAAATAGTCATACTTGTTCCTGGCCTGGCTTTCTCCTGCGAAAGCAGCCTTAAGGTTTTCTTCTGTCTTTCCCATTTTTTGCCTCCTTTAGCTACGAATGCTTGATTTAATTTAAAGGTTTCTTTTTTTGGAAGCTAGTAATGCGGCTTTTGTAACTCATGGCTGTCAAGGCTTTCTTCTGAAACAAGGTGGACCATTGCAGGCTGCTAAAGAGAGATGAGAGGGGACCTGAAATGGGGTGGCATCAAGAATCCCCCCTCACTCATACCTTAAAGCATCAACCGGCTTCAGCTTTGATCCCTGGTATGCTGGAACAAACCCTGCTGCTATCCCTACAAACAAGGATACTCCCAAAGCCATGAATATAGAGTTCAGGCTTACTAGCGTGTTCAAGCCTCCACGCCCAACTGGCATGCCCAGCGATAGAAGCAAGGGTATCAGGCTTGACATGAGAATACCCAAGATTATGCCTATCATGCCGCCAGCCAGGCCTATAAGCCCTGCATTAAGCAGGAAAATAAGCATTACATCCCTGTTCCTTGCGCCAATAGCCTTCATTATCCCTATGTCCTTGGTCTTCTCAAGCACAGAAGTGAACATGGTGTTGGCTATGCCTACTGCCCCGACAATAAGCGAAACTGCTGCAATAGCAGTGAGGAATATGTTCATTGACTGCATCATCTCGCTTCTTGTCTCCATCATCTGCTTCCTGGAGGAGATGCTGAAATCCTTTTTCGCTTGAGTAACGTGCCTCGATATCATCAGCTTGCTTTCTATAAGGGCTATTGTTGCATCAAGCGCGCTCTCATCCTTGACCTTTACTATAATAGAATCGTATACGCCATATTCCTTATCCTCAATAAGCTGGTAGGCCATCTGTATCGGCATGTATATGCTCGTGCTCTCATCGTCAAGTATTCCCACTACCCTGAATGCGTTTCCCCCTATTGCGAACATCTTGTTTATTCCAAGCGGCTGGCCAAAGTAGGACTCCGCTAGCCTCTTCCCAATCACAACCACATTCTGGTCTGCAGAGTCAAGCATTCTCCCTTCTGCAACCTCTTCTGTTGTTATCTGGGACCACACCTTCTGGTCTACGCCTGTTAGCTGAACGCTTCCGGTCTTGCCCATGTATGATACGTCAACCCTCCCCCGGATGTTAGTATCTATAAGCGCTATCTCAGGCATGCCCCTCATGACCTGCACATCCTGCCTGCCAACAACAATAGGCTTCTCTGTGGCGCCGCCGCTGCCCCCTTCCCTCTCCGAATGGCCAAACATGCTACTTCCCCTTGAAAACCCGGCACTTATAGTCAGGAGGTCCCCGCCGAGTGCACCCATCTGGTCATTAATAGTCTGTTCCATCCCGCCGCCTATAGAGCCTATTGCAATTACAGCAGCAACGCCTATAACAATGCCCAGTATGGTCAGCCAGCTCCTTAGCTTGCTATGCAAGACCATGCTGAAGGCATGCTTTAGGCATTTGAGGAATTTCATTTTTTTATTTGGGTTGATACCCCGCAGCTTGCTGCGGTTATTCCCTTTTACCTCCGCCAAGTTTATAACTGTTAGAATCTATGATATTAATATGAAATCTGTTGCTACTATAAAAATTAAAATTCCACAAAGAAAA
>JBDRFS010000038.1:0-3160 GCA_043818535.1 Candidatus Woesearchaeota archaeon | reverse complement strand
ATTTTGTTAACCCTCACCAAGAATTGAACGGAAAAACACCAGCAGAAATTGCAGGGATAATTTTGCCATTGAAAAGGAATAGGCTGTTGAATTTAATAAGATTTGTCAGGGATAATTATATCACGAATATTTGACAGTGTCGTCTTGGAAGAGAAACTATTGATGCTCAAGATGCTACATCTGGATGGTATTGTCAAGTTTCTGATCCTGATTATGATTCAAATGTAATTGGAGATAGACCCGGGGTTCGCTATAGTGGATCTTCTCCAAAAGTAAGAAAGCATCAGGATAAGCCATGTGAGGATTGGAAACCAAGATTTTCTCCAAAGCTCGAAGAGCTCATTGGAAATGAAAAATAAAGTTATCCAGCCCCTAAATATTAATTCTCCCGACGATTGGATTTAATCCTCTGTTAAATCCTCTGAAGAACAAAGAATATTGTGATGAAAATGCAATGTGGTAAGGAGAATCTTTGATTGCGAAGAAGTAAAAAAGAAGTTTAGGGTGGGAAAAATAAATTAGGCGTGCCTACTACAGAAATTCTTATAAAGGTGTGGGCATATTAATAGTGTATGAGCTTGACTGGAAATTTACAAGATGAAGCAGAACTTTTCTTCGCTAGTGTGAGATTACAATCTGTTGCAACAGGATTAAATAAGATAATCGATGGACAACAGATTGAAGGAAGAGAACAAGAAAATTTTGAATGGGCAGGCAATCTTGTGGGTCAAATGGATTGGAATTCTAAACATTATCATCAAAGAGAACACCCAGAATTATGTGTAATGGCAACAAGATTAAGACCTAGATTTTATGATGCATTATTAAGACTCAGAATTCCATTTGATGCAAAATTTTCTGAAGGGCTTTATGATACCCTAAAATCTTATGGGAGAAAAGTTCAGTTAGGAATAGAAAAATTAAGACAAGCCCATCAAGTAGTTCAATCGATGGCAACAGATACTTTAACCGAACTACAATATGCACACGGGATAGGACAGATTTAATTCTAGGCGCGCCAGTATCTGGGTGCGAAAAACTTCTTTTTTATTGAGTTTAACGTTTGCGAGTAAATAAAGTCTGCATTGAATAATCGCGAAGCGAGAAACTTGAGAAAAGGCAGATTTGGGAGAGCAAAAAGAATATTTTGTGAACTATTTAACCGCTGTTCAGGGATTTTTCTCAGAGAAAAAATGCCGAAGCGAAGCGTAAGCACAGTATGACGCAGGAGCCTCGCTGTTAAATATCGTTCTCAGTAAATACTTTAATGTTATTCTTCTTTAGAATTTTAGCGAATACACCATCACCCTCAATTAATATTCCTGAGAAAGTGCCATCATAGACCTTGCCAGAACCACAAGAAGGAGATTTTGCTTTTAGAATTGCTTCATCACAATTAGCAAGTTTAGCAATTTTTAATGCTTCTTCTGCCCCTCTTTCAAATTGGGTGGTAACATCTTCTCCATTTTTTGTAAAAACTTTATTGTCTTTTTGTTCCGCAGGAGTTCTTGGTGTAGTTAATCCACCCAATTGTTCTGGGCAGATAGGAATTGCTTTACCTTGCTTCACCAATTCAATGACTTTCTGGCAAGGTCTCGCTTCATCTTTATAATTACAGTTAATTCCTGCTAAACAGGCACTTACGATTTTCATATTATTAAGATAAAATTAATTGATATTTAAAGTATTCGTAAAGGCGAGGCTCAGAGTAATATTGCACATAACACTCTATATACGCATTTCCATCAGCCGGACCTGCGGAGAGGTTTTGTGGCTGGGATTCCGAGTTTCACAAGCCTGCTTTTTGTCGTCATGGCAGGGTGATTCCGGAAGTGCCGGGATTTTGCTGGTTTTTTGGCAGAAAGGCTTATCAAGGTCTATACTGCAAGGAAATCATGGACTTGCTCTATCTTATGAAAAGGGAGCTGCTCAGGAGGAAGTACAGCCACAGGACCATTGTGACTTATTCCCATTGCTTACGGCATTTCCTAAACTGGTGTGAGAAGGAGCCTCGCCGCATCACTAAATATGACGTTTCTCGCTATCTTTACAGGCTTTGTGACCATAAGAAGTCTGCCAGCACTCTCAATGTGAACCTGCAGGCAATCAAGTTCGCATTAGAGGAGATCCTGAACAAGCGGTTCTTTGTCAAGATGCCTTATTCCAAGGTTCCTGAGCGCATTCCAAGAGTGCTTTCTAAGGAGGAGGTTCAGAGGATCTTTGATGCAATCAAGAATCCGACTCATCTGCTCATTGTCAAGCTTTTGTACTCTGCTGGCTTGCGCTTGAGTGAGACTGTGGGCTTGAGGGTTGAGGATCTGGAAATGGATAAGGGCTTTGGGTGGGTCAGGCAAGGCAAGGGGAACAAGGATCGAGTGTTTGTTGTTGCGGAGGCGCTCAAGAATGATCTGGCAAGGCATATCTCCACGAAGGCTGTAGGTTCATTCATATTTTCAGGATTCAGAGGCCATCTGAGCCCTCGGACTGTTCAGGAGATAGTGAGGCAGGCTTCAAAAAAGGCTGGTTTGAAAGGAGTTCATCCTCATACCTTGAGGCATAGCTTTACAACCCACCTGATTGAGGCTCAGTATCCTTTGACAACTGTCCAGGCACTGCTCGGACACAATTCTCCGGATACGACAATGGTCTATGTTCACGCAGCAAATGTCAAGATGCTGAATGTCCAGAGTCCTTTGGACTCATTCCAGCAACCTTTATAAACCAAAACCTTGTCCTGAAGTGCATGGCTATTGTTTATTCAAGTGCCCTCGGAACTTATGTATTCGAAGGCAACAAGATCATTGACAAGCTCGAGTTCTCTCTTAACCAGAGCCTGAGGTACTGTCAAGACCTGGCTGAGGGAAAGCAGATCCAGCCTGAAGCAAAACTTTGTGCAAAGCATAATGCGAAGCCTGCCAACAAAGGCGAGTTTGTCAGGGTTTTGGAATTGCTGGCAACTCCTGAATACATTGAAGGCTTGCGCAAGGTCGCTTTGAGGCTGATGGCAGACCAGCTCAAGGCTTCTGTGAGCATGGACAATCTCATAATCAATGCAATCAACAACATCGAAGAGCTGGACAAGGTGGCCAATACCCTTGCAAAGCGCGCACGGGAATGGTATTCCCTATATTTTCCAGAGGCTTCAGAGCTCATCAAGGAT
>JBDRFS010000037.1:0-12403 GCA_043818535.1 Candidatus Woesearchaeota archaeon | reverse complement strand
CCAACCATACATTCCGAGTGATGATTCCAAAGCCAATTTATCGGAATTGAGGATGAGTTCAGGGACAAGTGATTAAACAAAAGCATAATGCCCCGTAGCTTGCTGCGATTGGGATTGTTTTTGTGTATCATAGTTTACTTTGTCACTCTCCCATCTTTTAGTTTTATTGTACGTTGTGCGCATTTGGCTATGTTAAGGTCATGGGTTATCAGGATTATTGTCTTCTTTTCCTCTTTATGCAATCTGCATAGTGTCTGTATGATCTGCTTCCCGGTCACAGAATCAAGGTTGCCGGTAGGCTCGTCTGCAAGCACTACTTCTGGGTCATTGGCCAATGCCCTTGCTATGGCGACCCTTTGCCTTTCCCCTCCAGAAAGCTCTGACGGCTTGTGGTGCATCCTTTTTTCTAGCCCAACTAAAGTAAGGAGCTGCTGGGCACGTTCCACCCTTTTATCTTCTTCTATGCCCTGAAATATCATTGGAAGCGTGACATTTTCTATGGCATTAAGGCTTGGTATGAGATTGAATGTCTGGAAAACAAACCCTATCTTCTTCCCCCTTATCCTTGCCAGTACGTTTTCATTAAGCTTTGATATGTCCTTTCCATCTAGGTAAACATGGCCTTTTGTAGGCGTGTCCAGGCAGCCTACCATATTAAGTGTTGTAGACTTTCCAGAACCTGAGCTGCCTATTATCGCCACGAACTCGCCGGGGAATACTTGGAGAGTCAGCCCTCTCAATGCCGGCACTTCAACCTTTCCCATCTTGTATATCTTCCATACGTTCTCAATCTTTATTATGGGATTTTTCATGGTGTCAGTTTCCCTGTTGCCTCTTTCAGAACTTTTTTTGCCTTTTTTATGTCTTTCCTTTTTGCTGCCTCGAACACTGCTGAATTGAACTGCGTGAGCTCTGGCTCCAGCTTTGTTATCTCATGGTAGTTTGTGCACAGGTTTTCGAGCAA
Organism: Candidatus Woesearchaeota archaeon; assembly: GCA_043818535.1. Lineage (GTDB taxonomy): Archaea > Nanobdellota > Nanobdellia > SCGC-AAA011-G17 > GW2011-AR17 > JBDRFS01. Next base: position 11,439 of record JBDRFS010000037.1, on the reverse strand, counting down.
AGGGGTTAATTTTCCTGAAAAGTCCTCTCCGGTGATGCTGTCCATGACCTTGAATATTTTCTTGAGGGTGCTTACGAAGCGGCCATGGTTCTTCTTGAGGCTGAGAAGCAGCATTTTCCCCTTGAATGTTAATGCGTAGAGGTTCTTCTTGCCTTTTTTCTCTGATTTTACATAGCCCTCTGACTTTAACTTGTCCAATAGGGGGTATAGTGAGCCGTAGCTCGGCTTCCATCCACTCTCTTTTTCAATATCCTTTATGATGTCGTAGCCGCTCTTTTTCCCTTTTATAAGAACACCTATTACTGCGAATCTTAGTTGGCCATGCATCGATAACGATATATCGGGAGCGATAGTTTATAAGGTTTGTGATTTTTTTGGAAGCCTGGGATGTTTTGTGATTGCTACTATTCAAGGCAAAGATTCCTATGCCAGAGCCATTATGTTTGGGTCTGCGAAGCTGGTTTGCCCCTCAAATTCCTGTGATAAAAGAACACCATAAGGGTAAGCAGTGGAATGGAACAGGATTATTCGATTTTTAGTGGACTCCATCAGCCAGAGCTTTGCTTCTTCATAATCGTTTTTGCTGAAGACCCTTGTCGCTACTGTCTTTGTTTTAACTTCCCTTGCCTTGGCGTAAAGCTTGTGCGCCTCTCCAAAGTCATTTATGGCAACTGCGTGAATATCCAATGGGAAAGTTTTCCTTATTTCATTAAAGTATAACAAAGGCGACTGGTAGTACCACAACGCGTACTTATCCGTTGCAGGGTTTGGAAGCACGATCTTTTCGTTTTTCTTTATCTCCAATGGCCTGCCACCAAAGACAAATTTTCCATCCTTGACTTTCATTGGCGGGCTTCCAAGGGTTTTTGAGTTCAAGCCAAGTAATTTATGCACGTACAAGTCTGGAAAGCATAATGCTGAGATGTTATGCTGTGAAAGGTATAATGCCGCTTTAGCTTTTCCAGGATGGTCGCAGCACGCTATCACAACATCAGCCTCATTCCTAACAGCTTGCTCTACGACCATGTTCATGCCATGGGTGTCAATAATCATTGCAATGTTTTCAGAAAAGAATCTTGTAGTCGGATAAGAAACCTTATCTAAAGGGACCTCAAACCTAAAGATGCCGTTTTCGTCAGGAGCATACCATTTTCCTTCATGTTTCGCAACTATTGTGCCTGTTACAGGGATATGGGATACTTCTATGTTCCCAATGATATCCAGCAATCTTCCACCCTCGTGCCAGCCAATGTCCTCACGAAGATCTTCCTCATTATACGTTAGGCGCTCTGAAAAGGTTTTGAGTATCGGGGAATTAAAAGGATTCTGCATCTGCAAGCCAAGCCAGTCCCTTAATACCCTGTCATCCTGCGTTGCTATTCTCGCATTCTCCTCAATAGTCACATTGCTCCCGCCTATTATTATATAGGGGGATCCTGAAAGATCCAAAGCAGGCTCTATTTCAGAAGTCTCAAACTCCAAAACAGGCTCAGGCAATGACCTTAAAAGGCTTGAACGCCATCCAACACCTAGTTCTTCCCATATCTTAGAAGCCTTTCCATAGTGGTCTTTGCCGCAACCCAGGCTTCCTAATGTCTCATACAACAAGGCTTCCTCTTCTTTAGTTTCAGGATCATATGACTTGAAAGAATCACACGCTTTCTCGTAATAAGACTTGTCTTCCAGCCTTGCAAGCATTAGGTAAATGTCCCCTTTTGCCCACTCATCTTCAGCATCAATATCCTTCAGGGAGCTTATGTATGTGGGGGAGTCAACGCCAGCAGCGTCAAGCACATAAAAAGGGTCCAAAGAATAATCCTTATCATAGGAGCAAGAGCTTAAAAAGATTAAGGCAAGAACCAAAAAGATTAGCTTCCTCATCATATCCACTTCTTGTGTTTGAACCAGCCAAGCATCCCTATAGCTATAAGGCCCATAACAGAAAGCGTGATGAAATAGCCGTAAGGATGATAAAGCTCCGGCATGTTCCTAAAGTTCATGCCGTACAATGATGCTATGAATGTCAGTGGAAGGAGTATTGTGGAGAATACTGTAAGGACCCTCATTATCTCGTTTAGCCTGTTGGATGTTGCTGACAAATGAACTTCCAGTATTGTTGAGATTATCTCCCTATTGGTGTCTATCATGTCATTCACACGAAGAATGTGGTCATACACATCCCTGAAGTACAGCTCAACGTTTCTGGACATGTTTGGGATTGTGTTTTTTGTGACTGCAGACACTATGTCCCTGAAAGGTGAGACAACCCTCCTTATGAGGAGGAGCTTTCTCTTGATATGGACCACCTTTTTTACAAGGTCAGGGCTTGCAACACTCACAACCTTGCTCTCGATTGCATCCATCTCTTCTTCTATTGATTCCAAGACAGGGAAATAGGCGTCCACTTGCATGTCAATTAGGTGATGCAGGAGAAAGTCCTGTCCCTTGGACATCCTTGAGGAAATTCTGTCTTCCTTAGATTTGAACAGCTCTATTTCCTTTACCGGCTTCTTGTGCGTGCTTACCACATAGTTCTTGCCTATTATGTAGTCAACCTCGTTCAGGTGTATTGCTGAATTATCCTTTTCTACTGCGAACGTCACGAAGAAGGTGTAGTCGTCATAGTGGTCCATCTTCGGCCTTGTGCTCTGCATTGAGATGTCCTCTATCACCAGTGGGTGTATGCCCAAATTTTCTGAGAGCAGCTTCAGCTCTTCCTGCGTGGGTGCATCCATGTCTATCCAGTACTTTCCAGAAGAACTTTGTATCCTCTTGAGAGTTTCAGGCGTGTACTTTTCTTTTACAAGCCCTTTCTTGTAGTGGAAAACTGTTGCAGTAATGATATCACCTGTATTTTGTGTGGGGATTATAGAATTTAAAGCTTTTTGTTCTTTGAGGAGCCTGTGTTGTGCTCTTTTGTTTGTGTGGGAAGGTTTGTGGCCTATTCTATTGGGAGAGGCTTGACTACTTTTTTTCCTGTTTCTTGCCGTCTGCTGATGTGAGTTTCAGTTGTCGACAAAATGTCGATAACTCAATTCCAGAAGTCTCTTGCTCCCTCTTCTTGACATAGTGAGGCCTGACCTCAAAGCTCTTGGAAAAGAGATTAGGACTTTCATAGGTTATGCTGACAGCTTCGAAGCTGAGATAATAAATGCATTCCCAAAATCTGGGATAAAGAGGATGAAGGACAACAACCATATGCTTACTTATGAGTTTGATGGCGATGTCATCACAGCTAAAGATGTCTATAGCTTCCTTGAGCCAAAGATTCCAGATGCGGTGAAACAAGGCATAAGTGAGGGGAATGTAAAAGTGGTTACGTGTTCTTTTGCTATAGACATAAGGTCTGATGTAGACAAAGGCCACGCAATAGACCACATACTTAAGAAGTTAGGAAGAACTGGAGAAGGCGGCTTAGGAATAGGAGACTCCTACCATTCAGACATTGACATGATGGAAAGATGCGAGTATGTTGCCTGCCCAGCGAACAGCAATGAAGCATTAAAGGATTACGTCAGTGATAGAAAAGGATATATAGCTAAAGAGCCTTTTGGTAAGGGAGTAATAGAAATTTATAGTAGCCTAATATGAGAGATACAAAATACCCCCTTTACGTGTTAATAGCAATGCTCATATTTGGAAGTATGGGCATCTTTGCAAGGCTTTCTGGACAGAATGGGCTAGTAATAGTTGCAGCAGCCTCATTGGTTTCTGCATTGTCTATGCTTTTTGTCCTTCTGAAAAGGAAGCAGCTCAAGCCAATTTTCACTGGGAAGATATGGATGTTAATCCTTATAGGCATCTTAGGTGCAGCAAACAACAGCCTTTACTTTTACGCTTTTACCCTCACAAAGATATCTGACGCTGCATTCTTGCATTACCTTGCCCCTGCATTCGTTTTAGTGTTGTCGCTTTTGTTTTTGGGTGAAAAAATCACTTCAAAAAAAGTCATAGCAGTAGCAGTTGCGATGTTTGGGTTAGTCCTTATAACAGGTAAGCCCAGCTTTGCTTCTATAAGTAGTGTAGGGAATATCCTGGCTATCGGCTCTGCCTTAGCATATGGTGCTTCTATAATTGCTTACAAAAGGGTCATGAAACATTTCAATGTCATGCAGATAATATTTGGCCAGATGGCTTTCAGCTTTTTGGTGTTCTCCCCGTTCCTCTTCTCTGCAATCCCGTTCATACAGCCCATAAGCTGGATTTACTTACTGATAATCGGATTTGTGCACCAGTTCATAGCAGTAATTTTTCACCTTAAAGGGTTGGAAGGGTTGAAAGCAACAACAGTCGCAATACTTGGATACCTAGAGCCTTTCTTTGCCTTAATCCTGGCATGGCTCTTTCTTGGGGAAGCAGGCACAATGCTTTCCATTGTTGGAGGAGCCTTAATCCTGGCTTCTGGATACATAATAATAAAAAAGAATTAGGCTTCAGCCTTGAGAGTGCTTTTAATCTGCGTAGAATAGCTAAAGTCTCCCTCTATTGTCCACAAAAGGATTAACCCTTATTAAAATGTGGGCAATACAAACATAAAAGAAAAAATTAAATGTCTTTTAGCCTCTTGTACACAAGATTTGCAGCATAGTTTACGCCATCAAGCGTGCCGTACTTGTTCCTGAGCCTATCATAGTATTCCTTAATCCTAGGCCTCAAAGCAAGAGCAGTTTCCATAACTTCCAAAGGATCATCACCGGCTTTCATCACCAAGCCCAAGCCAAACTTCTCTAAAGTTCTCACATTGTGGTGCATCTCTGGATCTTCCTTGTCGCTGTACTCATAGGTTATGAAGGGGCTGCCATTCATGTTAGGCTCCCACACAGAGCTCCATCCCAGCCTCCCAACAGCTGTAATTATTCCAGGATTAGAAAAGATGCTTATCCCATTTTCAACAGGAGCCTTTTCTATGCCGCCTTCAATGCCTTCCTTGTAGCTTGGGGGGTAGTAGACAGCGTAGCCAGCTTCCAGGAAAGGCTTTGCTAATGCAACCATTTGCTCCTGAACAGATTTTATCCCTGAAATGTTTAAGTAAACACCTTCACCAATCTCTTCAGTGCTTCCAGAAGGAGGCCTGATGAATGGAGGAATAGTGCACTCCCATTTTTCCATGTTCCTTTCCTTATACGTCATTGCAGAAGGCTCGGCTATCATAAGGATTTCCTGGCTCATTTCAACTTTCTCAGCCTCATTTATGCAGCTCCTAATAATCTTCCTTAGTTCGGCATCCTTATACCTTGGCATGACGTCTGCCGCATTCTCAAGCATCTCTGAAAAAAGCCCTATGGTTGTGTAGAACATGGGGTAGTTGTCATCATGACTAGTGTCATGCTTTGTTGTCCTGACAATAGGGTTGTGGCTAACTTCGCAAAGTATGTCGCTGTACTCTACTTTCATTGTCTTTTTTGGATTTACAAGATTGTAAGCTTCCATGCCCTTTCCAAGCAAGCCATTTAGCCTAGTTTCAAGATTGCTCCTATTCAATGCAATATTCTCAAGCCTGTCTTTATAGTCTGGACTCCCAAAGCCAAAAGCATTGACAATCTCCCCGTATTCCGGGGCAAGCCATATGTGTTCCAATGCCCTGTCGTTCGCAAACGTTTCTTTCTCAAGAATCTTCTTTATGAAGGGCTTGTCCGGCTCTGTAAAAACCATTTCACAATTCTTGCCTTCTTTTGCGAGCATGTGCCACAGGTCCTGCGTCATTTCCGCTGCGCGGAGTATTGGCCCTATCCCATGGGGAGCCTGGTTAACAATTATTGTCTTTCTCATTTTTTCCTCCAGCTTTCTTTATCTCTATTCCAACATTATCGCATATTCTATTTACTATTTCAAAGACCTTCTCCTGAAACTCTTTTCCCTTGCCTGTACCCCTTAAGCCCAAGGGGACATCAATGGTGAACATGTTTCTCTTGAATGGGATTACAAGGCCTTCCTTATCAATAAGGCAATCCAATTCATGCTTCCTTTCATCAAACCTCCTCTTAATATGGTTTATGCATTGCAAATAGTCTGGAAACTTACGCTGTATGACGTTTTCAACAGTTCCTGAATGCACATGGTAGAGCACTGAGCCGTTCTCAAACATCAAAGGCGGCCATGTTTCAAGGTATTCTTCAGCAATATTGGCTGCTGTAAAGCCCATAGGCTTGATTATCTCTTCAACAGACTGCTCATAAGACCTTCCAGTGCATATTGTCAATGGCGGATGAGAAGTGTAGAACCCCTTGCTGTTCTTAACGTAACTTGAAATCTGGGCAAGCTGCTCATCTGTGGTAATGCCTCTTGACCTCAGGCAGCCGTCAACATCTGAGATTATTGCAAAGAGCCCCTCTTCTTCATATTTCTTAAATGCTCTAAGGCAGGCTTCTGTTCGGTCCTTTTTTGATACAAAGCCTTTTCTTTTTCGCACGTACTTCTTAACATCATCCTGGGCATTGGACGGGCATCCACAGAACCCTGTCTTTTCCATCAAGGCAATGTCCGCAGTAGAGTCGCCTATGTAAAGGGTTTTTTCAATTGGGATGCCATAGCTCCTGCACACGAATTCAGCCATCTCCCCTTTTGTGGTGCATCCCCCTACAATGTCGCAGGCCTGCTCTGGAGAATAGAAGCGAAGCTTTACCATTCCCACCACCCCCTTTCTTCTATAATCTTGCCAAGCTGCTCCATCCTTTCAAAAGTGCCCATGTCCTTGAGGAATTCTTCAGTATGGTAGCCGAAGACAGCCTCTCCTGACTCGATAAGCTTTGGTATGAGTTCTTTTTCCATTGAATACTTTCCTTCTGGTATGAAGTCAAAGGCCCTTTTGCTGAAGACGTGCATTCCTGAGTTTCCTAAGTTAGTTGGTGGCTGCACAGTGCGCGGCTTTTTCCAGAACTTTACAACTTTTCCTGTGCTGTCTATTTCAATTAAGTCACTGTCTTCCGGGTGGGAACTCTTGTGGATTACTAATGTGCACACTGCTTTGTTTTTCTTGTGGAATTCAATTAGTGGCAGGGCATCAACCTTGCACAGTATGTCTCCGTGAAGCATTATGAAGTCATCTTCTCCTATAAGCTCTTTTGCTAATCTGAGTGGCCCTGCTGTGCCCAGGGGCTCTGTTTCCACTGAGTATTTTATGTTGACTCCGAACTTTTCACCGTTTCCAAAGTATTCTTCTATGTGCTTTGAGAGATAGCCTGAGCAGATTATTATGTCTTTGATGCTGTTGCGTTTTGCCCACTCTATTGCATATTCCAGGACAGGCTTGCCAGCCATCTTTAGCATTGGCTTTGGTATGTCATGCGTTAGCGGCTGGAGCCTTACGCCTTTTCCTCCTACTGTTAGCACGAGTTTCATAGTATTCTTTCCTCCTTGTTTCCTTTTATGAAGTAGATCTTGTTGCCTTTGTCTTTAGGGACATTTTCTTTTAGCTGCCGCAGTGTTTCCTTATTTGGGGTTTTGAAAGTGCAATTTTTTGCTTGTACGCCACACCAGTATTTCGCATTCCCATCCACGATTATCTCAAGCAAATTATTTCCCTTTCCTTGAAGATTATATCCCAAGAAATAAATCCCTTTAGATAATGTTCTTGTCTCGAGTTTAAAGAGGTTATTCCCTGTATCATGGCTATTCTGGATGAGCCTCGTGATGAAACGCCCAGTACGATCACAGTAGTTCTTGTGGTTATCATATGGGGTTGTTGTCTGTAAAAAGCTGTTAATCTGATCTGGTGTCAATGAGCTTCTAACTCCAGCAAGTATTTTCTGAGTGGTAAGAGTATACCAATCGCCTATTGCCAAAATCTCCCCGTATTTCTTCACTAACTCCTCATGCCCCTCAAACAGCAGGCTTCCTTCAACTTTATGTTCTATCTTCTCATCTGGAGTTTCCAATTTAGAGTAACCACTAAGGAAATCATCCTCTCCTTTGTTTAGGTGTACGGCTACCATCTTATTTTCTTTTCCTTGCCCTTTTTGTTGATGAAGTAAATCTTATTTCGTTTACCTTTTGGAACATATTTCTTTAGAAGCCGCAGTGTTTCCTTATTAGGGGTTTTGAAGGTGGAATTTTTTGCATTCAGACCAGACTTCTCTCCTGCATTTCCTGAGATGCTTATTACTGAATACTTTGACTCTTCGCCACAGCTGTACCCTGCATTTCCTGAGATGCTTATTACTGAATGCCTTGATTCTCCGCCACAGTGGTATCCTGCATTTCCGCCAATGTAAAGCTCCCCTATGTTCTCTGCCTCATACCCGCACCAATTTCCTGCATTTCCACCAATGTAAAGCCCCCTAATGTTCTTTGCAACCTCGCCGCAGCTATGCCCTACATTTCCCCCTACAATTATCTCAAGCAGCCTATCGTTGCTGCCTTTAAGCTCAAACCCGAGCCAATCAATCTCTTTAGACAATGTTCTGGTGTTCAGCGTGAACTTATTGTTTCCTGCATTGTGGCTATTCTGGATAAGCCTTGTGATGAAAAAGCCCGTGTTCTCGCTGTAGTTCTTATGATCCTCGTATCTCATTGTTGCCTGAAGGAAACTGTTAATCTGCCCTGGAGTAAGAATACTGTTTATAGCTTCTTCTTCAACATTATGCCATTCTTCTGCTATAATTCCTTCATACTTTCTTATCAGTTCTTCAAAACCTTCAAAGAACAGGCTTCCTTCTACCTTGCCCTCCATCCTCTCATCCGGAGCCTCCAGCTTAGAATAACCCTCAAGAAAATCATCCTTCCCTCTGTTCAAAGAAACAGAACTCATCCCAGCACCTCAATATTATAGCCGGGATCATCATGCCTCTGGAACCTCAAGTCCAGAACCACGGCTCCCTTGGCTCTTAATGTAGAAGCCACCTCCTCTTTTTTACCCTCTTTGCACAAAAAGAATGCGCACCCGCCAGCCCCAGCCCCTGAAATCTTCCCACCAATTGCTCCAGCACTAATGGCAGAAGAATACAGGTCATTAAAGTATTCATCGCTTATCTTTGTGCTCATCACCTTCTTAATCTCATACTCCTTATGCAGCATCTCTCCAGTTTTCTCAATATCTCCAAGAAGAAGCGCATCCCTTGCAACCTTTGTATTATTCCTCTTCTTGACAAGCATCTCATTCACCCTTGTCGTCCCGAGAACCTTTTTCTGGTCATCATGGATATGGCTTCCTGGAACAGACCTCTTCCCAAGATAAGCCATGCACATCCTGCCTTCAAGCTTCATCAACTGCTCCTCATTCAGTCTCAAAGGCATGACATCAACCCTTCCGGGATGGAATTCCATGTAGTTAAAGCCCCCGCCATAAGAGGCTGCCCACTGGTCCTGATAGCCGCCCTTAACTCCTAATATATCCCTTTCAATCTTATAGGCTAATTTGGCAACATCCTCTTTCTCTATATGCTCTCCCTTAAGCTTTGACAACGCAGCTATCAAGGCAACATTCAAGGATGAAGATCCACCCATCCCGCTTTTCATAGGCACATTAGTCTCAATCTGTATCTCACCCTTAAATTCAGGATAAACTTCCTTTATTGTGGCTCTCATAAGGTCAAAATCGTCACCATTAAGCTCAAGGCTTTCTATGCTCCCTTCCATAGAAGAGTCATCAAACATATTATAGGATTTGACAGATATTCCTTCCCCGCCCCTTGAAGCCACGCACTTGAAGTAATGTGAGGACAAGGTAGCATTCACAATGCAGCCCCAGCCTATATCCTTAATGTAGTAGTCCGTATCCCCGCCATTGGCAAAGCTTATCCTTGCAGGAGCTGTTGCCATAACCTTATTCATCTCCACACCGGGCTTGCCAAGGAAAAGCTCCTTCTCTACCAGGCTGCAGATAATGTGGCCAATAGTAATATGCCCTTCCTGGATCCTTGCAACATCACTTGACTGCACTCTAATCAGCAAATCAACCCCAAGGTCGTTCATCTTCCCGCCAGTAGCTCCTGTAAACCCGATAGTCTTTGCTCCCTTCTGCTTTGCCATGAGCAGTGCCTTGTTGACATTCTCAGAATTGCCGCTGGTGCTTATGCCCAGCACAATATCTCTTGGCTTTGCCAGCGACTCAATCTGCCTTGCAAAGACATCATCGTAGCTGGAATCATTGCCTATGGCTGTAAGCACTGAAGTATTGACAGTGAGCGAAATGGCATCAAGCATAGGCCTGCCAGATATGTAAAGCTGGTTCACAAGCTCGGCAACAATGTGCTGTGAATCTGCCGCACTCCCACCATTGCCAAAGGCAATAAGCCTCCCCCCATTTTTGTAAGCCTCGATTATAATCTCTGACGCTTCCTGGATCTTTGGGACAAGCTTCTGCATTATAGACCTCTTTACTAGGATGCTTTCTGCCAGTTCCCGCCTTATCCTGTCTTCCATTATAATGCAGACCTCCAATGCTCTACCATGTCCTTCAATGTAGTCTCGATAAGTATTTCCTGCTTCCATCCTGTAAGCTTTGAAAACTTTTCAGTAGAGCCAAAGATTATCGGCTCGTCAGTAGGCCTTATCAGTTCAGGATCTTGCCATATTTCAACGCCTTCAAGCTTAGTAATCCTGAGTACTATGTCAAGAAGCTCTTTCATGCTGTACACCTTTGCTCCTGACAGGTTATACGCTTCCCCGTACTCTCCTTTCTCTGTAAGGAGCCAGAACGCCCTTATGATATCCCTCACATCGGTGATGGCCCTCCTTGTCTCCAAAGTTCCAACCCTCATCCTTTTTTCTCCTTGGCCTTTTTCTATCATGACTGCCCTTTTCGTGAAATCAGAGCACACATCGTTTACCTTTCTTGGACCGGTTGTGTTGAAGATCCTTGCACTGACTGATTTTACCTTGAAGTTCTTCCAGTACTGGTAGGCAAGAAGCTCCTGCGCAACCTTGCTCACGCCATACGGGTGCAAAGGCCTTAATCCCCTTGATTCCTTTACAGGCACTTCGTCCTCTGTAACAAATCCATACTCTGCGCTTGAGCAAGCGTTCATAATTATACATTCCTTATTTGACTTCTTTACAGCTTCGAAAATATTCACAGTGCCCTCTATGTTTGTCTGGACAGTGTAATTGGGCTTTTCCCAGGAAACAGAGGGGTAGCTCTGCGCTGCAAGGTGGAATATCCTCTCAGGCTTGAATTCATTTATTATCCGGAACACCTTTTCCCTGTCCCTTACATCGCACTCCATCAGCATTGCCTTCCTGTTAACACTGGAGATGTCAGTAGTCGGCTGGAAATAAGTTCCAAGGACCTCATGGTTCATGCTTAATAAGTAATCTATCAAGTGAGGGCCCATAAAGCCGCCGGCACCTGTAATCATGACCTTCATTTTTTTATTTGGGTTGATACCCCGCAGCTTGCTGCGGTTATTCCCTTTTACCTCCGCCAAGTTTATAACTGTTAGAATCTATGATATTAATATGAAATCTGTTGCTACTATAAAAATTAAAATTCCACAAAGAAAA
>JBDRFS010000036.1:0-5773 GCA_043818535.1 Candidatus Woesearchaeota archaeon | reverse complement strand
CTTAGGGCTTAACCCAAAATAAAGTGATACATTTATAAAGTTCTATGCCCTAATGATTATATGCAAAATGAGGCAGATATAGTCAGAAAAAAGCTGATGTATTTAGCTAGTCTCAATGAATTTGATGCTAGACATTATCTTGCCATATGGGCGATTGAGCTTGGTTGGGGCGGTATAAGAAAAGTATCTAGATTGACTGGCAAGTCAGTCAATACAATCAGAAAGGGGATTCACGAAATTGAAACCACAGAGAACTTTTATCTGAAAGAAAGTGGGAGGTTGAGAAAGAAAGGGGGCGGAAGAAAGAAGATTGTTGACAAAAATCCAGATGTGAAAAAAGAGATCGAAAATATTTTAGAAGAAAACACTGCTGGAGATCCAATGAGTAAATTAAAGTGGACTAATAAGTCCACTTATACAATTGCAGATGGATTAAAAAGCAAAAATCAAAATGTTTCTGAAGTAACTGTTGGAAGAATAATAAAACAGTTAGGCTATAGTCTTCAGGCAAATGTTAAATCAAAGGAAAATGGGTCTTCTGCAGAAAGAGATTCTCAATTCAGATATATCAATGAACTAGTAAAGATATTTGAAAAGAAAGGTATGCCTGTCATATCCGTTGATACCAAAAAGAAAGAGCTCGTCGGCAATTTTAAAAATAATGGGAGAAAATATCAGAAGAAAGGAAAAGCGGAGATAGTTAATGTTTATGATTTTGAATATTTAGCAAAAGGAAAAGCAATTCCATATGGGATTTATGAAGTTATAAAAAATAACGGATTTGTTAATGTCGGAATTAGCCATGATACTTCAGAATTTGCAGTAGAGAGCATTAAGCAATGGTGGAAAAATATTGGAAAAAGAAATTATCCAAAAGCAAAAGAATTATTGATATGTTCAGATAGTGGAGGAAGCAATGCAAATAGAAGCAGATTGTGGAAGTTTTATTTGGAAAAATTTGCAAATAAAACAAAATTGAAGATTACAGTATGCCATTTTCCTCCTGGAACAAGCAAATGGAATAAGATAGAGCACAAGATGTTTTCATTTATCAGTATAAATTGGAAGGGAAAACCCTTGAGAAACTATGAGATGATTCTCAATTTAATTGAAGGGACAAAAACAAAAAAAGGATTGAGAATAAAAGCAAAGATTGATAAGAATATTTATGAGTTAAAGAAAAAAGTTTCAGATGAGGATTTTGAAAAGATTAATCTTGTGAGGCACAAAATTAACCCTCAATGGAATTATACAATTTGTTAAAAATATCACTTTATTTTATAGCAGTCCCTTAATAAGCTTTGCTTAGAAAAATCGTGTCTTTTTTCGCAGGAATCGTAAATTTTTCAAGTTAGCAGCCGGGTTGTTTCGTAATGAGGCTATTATGCCGCAACTATAACCTCTTTCTTGGTTACAGGTTTCCTATGCGGTGTGTTCATACGTATGGGCATGTTCACGACTTTGTTTCCAGAAGAAAAACTCAACACCATTAAGAGCTTAAGCATATTTGGCCTGTAAGTAACACTAAGCCTTATGTCCTTTAGGGAAGACAAGAGCTTCTTATTGACAGAAAGGTTTTTGCTTGCATTATCAAGCTCGAGCCCGATTAGGAATCCTTTCTTGTCAAAGTCAAGGATGAAATTATCTATGTCTATGCTTGAGTAGGCTTTAGCTTTAGAAAAGTAAAGCATATCACTGTTCTTGTCATACATAACTATATCTTTTGCCATTTCCTATTCCTCCTGAAGACTGTTTTTATATATAAGGATTTCGACTGGAATTCTACACCAATTACGAGTAGGAATTTCGAACTTTGTTTAAAGAATAGCCTGTAGTCTATAGATCTAATTTTTACCTAATCTCCATTATCCTAATTTAGATTAGGTTGTGTTTAAATAATGCTATTCATCTTGCTGTAAGTTTTGGTGTAATACGCACACTAACTTAACCTCCCCTCCATAATCCTTAAAAAGCAGCTTCTAATTCCCCTATTTATGAAGAAGATGATAGAAGAGATAAAGAAACTCAAGAAGAAAAGGAATGCAATCATCCTCGTGCATAACTACCAGTGGCCGGAAATCTATGAGGTGGCGGACATATTAGGGGATTCATTAGAGCTTGCCAGGGCAGCCTCTTCAACAGGTGCCAAAGTCATAGTCTTTTGCGGGGTTGACTTCATGGCCGAATCTGCCAAGATCCTGAGCCCTGATAAGGTTGTGTTGCATCCGGAGAAAGCTGCGATATGCCCAATGGCGCAGATGGTGACTCCTGAAAAGATACTTGAGATGAAGAAAAAGCATCCTAAGGCTGCGGTTGTGAGCTACGTGAACACCACTGCTGAAGTGAAGGCTGTTACAGACTTCTGCTGCACGTCTGCAAATGCTGTCAAGGTTGTTAATGCTATTGACGCTGATGAGATAATCTTTACCCCTGACAAGAACCTGGCTTCTTATGTCCAGGCAAATACAAAGAAGAAAATCTATGCTTCTTCTGGATACTGCTATGTCCATGCGAAGATAAGGCCTGAGGCCATTAAGGGGGCTAAGGGGAATCATCCTGAGGCGGAAGTTGTTGTGCATCCTGAGTGTTGTGCTGAAGTTGTTAAGATGGCGGATGCTGTCTGCTCAACATCACAGATGATTGGCTATTGTGCTGAGAGCAAGGCTTCCTCTTTCATAATTGCAACAGAGATGGGGATGGTTAACCGCTTGAAGAGAGAGGTTCCTGGAAAGGAGTTCTATTCTGTTGGCGGAATGTGCGTGCAGATGAAGAAGATAAGGCTGGAGAGCGTAAAGAAGGCTTTGGAAGAGATGAAGCATGAGGTGAAGCTTTCAGATGATGTTATTTCCAGGGCAAGGAAGTCTTTGGACAATATGCTCAGCGTTTGAGGAAATCTTCTGCTTTGTTTAGGTGGACGGCTACCATTTTATCTCCTCTTCATGATTGTCTGGATGGATGAAGTAGATTCTGTTGCCTTTGCCTTTAGGGACATGTTCTTTTAGCAGCCGCAGTGTTTGTTTGTTGGGTGTTTTGAAGGCTAAGTTTTCTGCCTCATGACCACAATAGGCTCCTGCCTCGCCACCAATGTAAATCTCCTTAATGTTCTCTGCCCAGCTGCCGCACCAGCCTCCTGAATTTCCTGCTATGTGTATCTTCCCAATATCCTTTGCCTTATAGCCACAGTCTCCTCCTGCATTGCCTCCAATGTAAATTTGTCTAATATTCTGTGCCTCAAAGCCACACCATCCTCCTGTATTGCCATCTACTCTTATTTCAAGCGGCCTGTCATGTTTCCCTCGAAGATTGTATCCGATTGCACGGAGTTCTTTAGCTAATGCTTTTGTACTGAGTATGAACTTATTGTTGCCTGCATCATTGCTGTTTTGTATGAGCCTTGTTATAAAAAAACCAGTCCTGTCGCAGTACAGTTTATGACTTTCATATCCTATTGTTGCTTGTAGAAAGCGGTTAATCTCTTCTGGCTCTAGAATAATTCTGTTTTTTGCAAGTAGTTTCTGGAGATTATCCCACTCTTTTGTTGCCAATATTTCCTCATATTGCCTCACTAGCTCTTCAAACCCCTCAAACATCAGGCTTCCTTCCACCTTGTGCTCTTTCCTTTCCTCTGGGGTTTCCAGCTTGGAGTAGCCGCTAAAGATGTCGTCTACGTGCTTGTTTAGGTGTATGGCTTCCATTCTATCTCCTCTTCCTCTCTGTTTGGATGGATGAAGCAGAGCTCGTTGTCAAATTCGTATCTGGGGACATTGTCCACTAAATTCTGCAATGTTTTCCTGTTAGATGTTTTGAACCTGGACTTCTTAGCCCCCTTGCCCAGGTAAAGCCCTGCAGTGCCATGAATCTCAAGCTGTGTGCTGACTGAATGATAGGCGCAGAATTTCTCTGCATCCCCGCTGACACTTAGCCTGATGCCTTCTGCCTGGCAGGCGCAGTGGTCCCCAACATTTCCGCGGACATATGCTTCCACATTGGTTGACTCGCTGCAGAAGTGCTCTCCGGCATTTCCTATAATCGTTATTCTTGAGTTCTTTGCCTTGTAGGCGAAAGTGCTCCCTGCATCCCCTTCTATTCTGGCAGATATCCCATCCGCTCCCCTGCAGCATCCATACTGCACATTGCCTATTACTTCAAGATGGCAATTTCTGGCATCCCTGAAGAAGTCAGCCTCGGCAGTCCCGCATAGAATCATCTTCACTCCCTTTGCCAGGTGGCCGCAGCTATTGCCTAGTTCCCCGTATATCCTTATGCCCATCATTTGATTGGTCCCCTTAAGCTCGTAAGCGAGGTTGTGAAGCTTCTTTGTAAATGGCGCCATGTCCAGTTTGAACTTTTTGTGGCCTGCATCATAGCTGTTCTGGATTAGGCCTGTGATGAAAAGACCTGTATATTGGCTGTAGTTCTTGTGATCCTCATATCTTATGGTTGATTGCAGAAAGCTGTTTATCTGCTCTGGCGTTAGTTCTGCTTTTACGCTGCGCCTTGCAAGGTAAGCGGCGCTTAAGCTCTCATTTGTTAGAATCTCCTCGTATTGCCTTACTAGCCCTTCATGACCTTCAAACATCAGGCTTCCTTCTACCTTATGTTCTATCCTTTCATCAGGAGCTTCTAGCTTAGAGTAGCCTTTGAGGAAATCTTCTTCTTCTCTGTTTAGTGATATGGCTACCATTCTTTAATCTCCTTCTCTGAACTGCCTTCATTTATGAAGTAGATCCTGTTACCTTTGTCTTTTTCAACATTATCTTTTAGCTGCTTTAATGTTTCCTCATTTGAAGTCTTGAATATGGAGTTTATTGTATTATAGCCACACCAGAATTCGGCTTTTCCATTGAGTGTAAGAAGCAAGTGTTTGGAATCACAGCCAGTGGCAGGTCCCAAGTCTCCATTAACCTCTATCTCAACAGGATTGCCTTCCACACCTTTGATATATGAGCCAATAAATTTAATCTTCTCCAGGGCAGATGTGTCAATATGGAAGTTGTTGTGGCCCACGTCATAGCTGTTCTGGATAAGGCTGGATATTACAAAGCCTGTTGAGGCGTAGTTCCATTGGTCTTCCAGGTCTCTTGTGGCCTGAAGAAAGGAATTAATCTCCTCTGGGTTAAGTATAGTGCTTATGCCCTTAAAAGCAGAAGCCCTTGATGAGAAGTCCTCTCGCTGTGCCAATACTATCTTGTATAAGGTTATTAGATGCTTCACGTCTTCATACATTACACTGCCCTCGGTCTTATTCTCTTTCCTCTCTTCTGGAGTTTCCAGCTTGGAGTAGCCACTAAGGAAGTCATCCAGCCCTTTGTTTAGTGCTAGCCTTGCCATATTTGTTCCTCCTTCCCGCCTTCATGCAGAAGATAGAGCTCGTTTTTGTAATTGGTGACAAGGGAATTGTTTATTTCTTCTAGGTTCTGCCTGTGTGGAGTCCTGAATACTGAGTTCCTTGCCATACAGCCGCAGCGTTCTCCTGCATCTCCAAGGATATTGAAAACTGCATTCTCTGCCTTGTAGCCTAAGCAGAAGCCGGCATGCCCTGTTACAGTAACAGCCAGGGGTTTTTCCTTCCCGCTAATCTCGCTTGCCAAAAATTGAAGCCCTTGCGGTGTTGTAATCTCTATTACAAAGTTGTTGTGGCCTGAGTCATAGCTGTTTTGGATAAGCTTTGATATTGTTGGACCGGTGTTCTTCCTGTAATGCCGGTATTCTTCGAATATTGTTGTGTATTGGAGGAAGGCATTTATTTCCTCTGGTTTTAGCACGTGATTTA